>NZ_DDHH01000037.1:0-25225 GCF_002338015.1 Rhizobium sp. UBA1881 | reverse complement strand
CGATCTCTGGCGCGGCGCAGGTTGCGGCTGCTGGGGCTGGGCCAGCGTGCGGGCGGCGGGCTCGGAAACTTCGAGCTGCTGCGTCGAGCGGCCGACGATGTGCGAGATGTCCTGCAGCGCCTTGATCTGCTCGGAGACGGCGCGGCGCATGGCAGCCGCGCTCTCCTTGGCTTCCTCGGGCAGGTCGAATGCGCCGCGCTTCAGCTCGCTGCGCGTCATGTCCAGTTCCTTGCGGATATCGCCGGCGGAGCGGCGGATTTCCTCGGTGGCGCCGGAGAAGCGGGCGACGGCTTCGTCGACAGCTTCGCGCAGCGATTCACGCATCTGCTGTGCCGCGCCATCCGATAGGCGACCTGCGTCGCCCATCATGCGCTCGACTTCCGACAGCGATGCCGTCAGGCCGCCGCGAACGCGGTTGGCGAGTTCGCCGGAGCGGCGCTCGGCATTGCCAAGCGTGGTGTCGAGCGTTGCGTTGACGTCTTCGCTGGCCTTGCTGACGCTGCTGCGCATTGCTTCGGCGGCCTCGGCGGCGCGCTTTTCGGCATCCGAGAGCGTGGTGCTGATATCGGCGAAGGAGGACTGGACGCCCTGGCGCAGGTTGTGGCTGACCTGGTTCGAGCGCTGTTCGGCGCGATCGAAAGCCGAGTCGACCATGCTGCCGAGGGCACGCATCGTCTTTTCGATGTCTTCCGAGCGCTGGACGAGGCCGACCGACAGCGACTGAAGCGCGGATTCGCGATCTTCCAGCGTCGAGACGAGGTTGGACTGCGCGGCGCCGAGCAGGCTGGAGGCCTGCGTCAGAACCTTGGAGTGCTCGTCGAAGCGGCCGATGATGCTGCCGACCTGCGAAAGCGTCTGGCCGGAGATGTCGGAGAGGCGATCGACCTTGCCTTCGAGAAGGCGGGTCGAGGCCGCGACCATTTCAGCCGCCTTGGAGGCCGAGTCGGTGAAGCGCGAGGTGGTGTCGCCGAGGCGGCTATCCACGGCGCCCAGCTCTTCGGCCGCGCGGCTCATCATCTGGCCCATGACCATGCTGTTGTCGGACAGGCGGTCGATCAGGCGGTTGACGTTGGAGAGCAGGCTGTTTTCGATCGCATCGACGGCAGAGGTGGCGCGTTCGGTGCGGGCGTTGATCGCGTCAATCAAAGCGGTGTTTTCGGCGCGCAGGCGTTCGGCGCTCTGGTCGCTCGCCGCCGTGAGCTGTGCAGCACTCTGCTCGCTGGCGGCGGTGATCTGTGCAGCACTCTGTTCGCCGGCAGACGTGATCTGCGCTGCGGCCTCGCGGCCGGTCTGCGCGTAGCGATCAATCATCGGACGGGCGGTCTCGTCGAGAATGCGCGACAGCTCGGTCGTGCGGCCGGCGAGCATGGAGTTCAGCTCGCGGGTGCGATCGTCGAGAGCGGCGCGGATCGAGCTTCCGCGTGCTTCGAGCGCCTGCTCGACCGTGTTGAGGGTGCCGTCGAGTTCGCGCGAGCGCTCTTCAAGGCCGCTGCGGATCGCATTGCCGCGTGCTTCGAGTGCACGGTCGACATCGGCCATGGTGGAGGCGATCTCTTCGCTGGCGCTTGCGATCGTCGTGCGGATATCCGTGCCGTGGCTGGCGAAGGTGTTCTGCGCGTCGTTCAGCGCCTTGGAGATGGCGCCGACCTGGCCGCTGACCAGCGTCTCGGCCTCGGCCACCTTGTTGATGATGGCGTTGCCCGCCTCGGAGAAGGTCTGGGCGACGGCTGCTGCCTGGCCGGCGAGGCGGTTCTGCGCCTCGGAGACGCGGCCGACGATCTGCTCGGAGCGCTCGCCCATCGAACGGGCGAAATCGCTGCTCTTGGCGTCGAGGCCTTCGGCGAATTGCTGGCCGGTCTGGCTGAGGGAGGCCGCGGCGCGCGTGGCTTCCTCGTCCATGCCCTGCGTGGTGTCGGCGACAGCGCTGCGCAGCGATGCGGCGAGACCGGCGGCCTTGCCTTCGATCGTGCGGTTGACGGCGTCGAGGCCGACGTTGAGCGCGCGGTCCATGGTGGACAGACGTTCGTCGATCTTGGCGGTGCCACGGTCCATGGCTTCGCCGATGCCTGCGGTGCGGGCGTCGATGCCGTCAGTCAGGCTGGCGGCGCGGCTGTCGATCTCGGAGGCGAGGTGGCTGGTGCGGCCATCGATCGTCTGCGAGAACTTGGCAATGCTGTCATCCACGGCGGATGCGATGCGGCCGGAGGTTTCGTCGCTGAGAGCGCCGAGCCTGGTGATGCCATCGCTCAGCGTGCCGGTCAGGCGTTCGCCCGCGGCATCGACCTGCTGGGCAACACCGCCGACGCCGTCGCGGATGCGGTTTTCAAGCGCTGCGAGGCCGGCTTCGACGCGCGAGCCGGTGTCTGCGAAGCGGCCGGTCATGCCCTCGATCGACTGGTCGAGATGCGAGGCGAAGCTCTCGGTCGAACGGGAGATTTCGTCGGCGGCGGTCTGGAAGCGACCGGCGATGTTGCCGGTGCTGTCGCGCAGGCGGTCTTCCAGCGACTGGGCGCTGTTGTCGATCGCCTGGCGGATCGAGGCTTCGCGATCCTCCAGCGACATTTCGAGCATGCTGACGCTTGCGGCGATCGAGGCGCCGATCGTCGTCGCCTGGTCGGAAAGCGTTTCGCCGATCTGGTTATGCGCTTCGTTGAGCGTCAGGTTGATCGCCTGGGTGCGGTCGTCGAGCGTTGCGCGGATGCGGGCATGCGCCGAGACGAGGCCGTCTTCCAGCTTGGTCGTGGCATTGCCAGTCAGCGCCTCGAAGCGGTCAGCGGCCGAGGTCAGGCCACCTTCGATGCGATCAGTGCCATCGGTGATGGTGCTGGAGATGGAGGAGGCGTGCTCAGCGAGCGTGCGTTCCAGGCGCTGCTGGTTTTCGGTGTAGGCGCCACGGATTTCCTGGGCCTTGTCGGTGAAGGCGCCGGCGACGCGGGCTTCGGCTCCGGCGACGCTATCGATCAGCGCGTTGGTGCGAGCGTCCAGAACCTCGTCGAAGCGGCTCTGGCTGTCGCCGAGCGAGATGGCGAGCGCCATGGACTTTTCTGCGAGCGTGTCGGCGAGGCGGTCGTGCACGTCGGCAACCGTGTCGTTGATCGACTTGGCGTTCTGCGAGAGCGTGCTTTCGATCCGGTCGTGGCCGCTGACGAGCGAGTTCGCGATGCTTTCGGCATGGTGGCCGAGCGTATCCTCAAGGCGCGAATGACCTTCGTTGAGCGCGATCGCCAGACCCATGGCCTTGTCGTCGAGGGCTTCGTTAATCCGGTCGTGGCCGCTGGCGAGAGAAGTCGCGATGTTGCCGGCATGGCGGCCGAGCGTGTCTTCGAGGCGCGAGTGGCCTTCGTTGAGCGCGATCGCAAGGCCCATGGACTTGTCTTCGAGCGCTTCGCTGATGCGGTCGTGACCGCTGGAGAGCGAGGCCGCAATGCCGTCAGCGTGGTGTGACAGCGTATCGGCGAGGCGGCCCTGGCTGTCGTCGAGCGAAATGGCAAATGCCATGGCGCGGTCGTCGATCGCTTCGGTCAGCTTTTCCTGGCCGGCTGCGAGCGACTGCGAGATGGCTTCCGCGCGGGTGTCAAGCGCGGTCTCGATCAGGCTGCGGCCTTCGTTCATCGAGGCGTTGAAGGCGGCGCTGCGTTCGGCAATGGCGTCGGCGAGCTTGCGTTCGCCTGCTGCCAGCGACTGCGAGATGGCACCGGAATGCGAGCCGAGCGTATCCTCGATGCGGCTGTGGCCTTCGTTCAGCGAAATGGCGAGTGCCATGGCGCGGTCGTCGAGCGTCTCGGCAAGGCGATCATGGCCGGAGGCGATGGAGCCTGCGATGGCATCGACCTGCGAGCCAAGCGTCTCCTCGAAGCGGCTCTGGCTTTCGTTGAGAGAGATCGCCAGCGCCATGGCCTTGTCATCGAGCGTATCGGCGAGGCGGTCATGGCTGCCGGTGACGGCTTCGATGATCGCTTCCGAGCGGCTTGCAAGGGTGTTCTCGAAGCGCGACTGGCTGTCGGACAGCGCGCCGAGGAAGACGCCGCTGCGCGCCGACATGACGTCGTCGATGCGCTCATGGGCGGAATCCAGCGCCTGTGTGATATCTTCAGCGCGCTTGGAGATCGTGGTGTTCAGCTCATCGGCGCGGCCGAAGGCCGAGGTGATCTGGTCGGTACCAGCCGAAACCGCCGAGCTCAGATCCGAGGTCGTCGACAGCAGGGTGTCGCGGAATTCGGTGGCGCGGGCCGAGAGGTTGTTGTGGAGCTCAGAAGTGCCGGAGGCGAGCGCCAGCGAGATTTCGGAGGTAGCGTGGCTGAGCGCCGAGGTCATTTCGGCAGTGCGCGCGCCAATCGCGCTCGCGACTTCGTCGACCTTGCCCGAAAGCGTGCTTTCCAGCACTTCCTGGCCGGTCGAAAGCGCCGTCGTCAGCGCGAAGGACTGGTCGGTCAGCGACGAGCCTATGCGCTCGATGCTGGAGCTCAGGATGCCGTTAAGCGAGTCCGAGCCGCCGGTCAGCGTGTCGTTGATACGGTTCAGGCTCTCCATCAGCTTGGTGTCGAGCGTGCCGGCGCGCTTGTCGAATGCGTTGGCGAATTCGGCGACACGTTCGTCGAAGGAGGTGGACAGCTGGGCGACGGTCGCCTGCAGGCGCTCGTCGAAGAAGCCGGAACGCAGGTCGAGGTCCATGATCGTGTCATCGACGCTGGACTGCAGGCTGTGGCGGAAGCTGGTGCCGCGCTCGTCGAGCGTGCTGTTCAGCTTGGCGAGAACGTCATCCAGCGTGCTGGTGATGGTGCGTTCGCCGCCGGTCAGGCTCTCGTTGATGTCGCGGGTGCGCGCGATCAGGATCTCGTTCAGCTGGCGGGCACGGTCGTTGAGCGCGGCGTTCAGCTTCTCGGCGTTGCTGTCCATGGTGGACGCACGCGTCTCGAACTGGCTGAGAATGGTGTTGCCGTGGTCGCTGAGGCTAGACGTCAGCGAATCCAGGCGGTTATCGAACTCGTTGGCGAGCGCGAAACCGGAGGAGGTGAGGGTCTGCAGCAGCGAATCGGTCTTGGCGGCAAGCAGCGTGCCCAGCGACTGGATGGCGGATTCCGACTTCTCGGTGATCGTGGCGGCGCGCGTGTCGATCATCGAGGCGAAGGCTTCGCCCGAGGTCGCGAGGCGCACGGCGATTTCTTCGGTCGCCAGCGACAGGTCTTCGCGCAGCTGGTCGTGAACGCCGACGATCGACGTGCGGATACGCTCGGCGTGATTGACGATCGCCTCACGCTCGGAGCCGAGTTCGTGGACGAGACCGCGCACGCGCAGTTCGTTATCGGCGTAGCTGCGCTCCAGCGCGTTGACTTCGGAGTGGACGAGGGTTTCGAGCTCGGAGGCGCGGGCGATGGTGCGCTCGATGCCCTCGTTCATGGCGGAGACTTCACGACGAACGGCCTGGCCGACCGTCATGATGCGTTCCGACGCGATGGTTTCCGGCTCGGAAAGGCGCAGCGCCACTTCCGCCATCGAGCGGGCGGCGTTTCGCATGTCCTGGGCGCGCGCCATCATGATGGCGAAGGCGTAGAACAGGAGAACGGGGATGATGATGCCGACGAGACCGGCGATCACGCCGGGCAGGGCGACGAGGTCGGAAATCGAGCGGATCTGCCAGATCTGCGGCGAATAGAGGAGCGACATCAGGCCGAGGCCGCCGACGATCCACAGAAGTGAAACAAGCGTGGCGTTGCGCAGCGCCGGACGGGCGGAGCCGTTGTCGAGCGATTTCAAGAGAGAAGCGGGGCTGACCCGGCTGCCGTCGTTGGCGGCAAAGGCCGGCGCGCGCGATCCCTGCTCGGGGGGCCGGGGCGTTGCGGCGGCGCGCTGCTGCTTGGCATCGTCTTTACGCTGATTGCGGACAGTTGGCTTTTCGGACACTTTTGCCTCCGAGGCGTCTTGCTTCCTGACTTGTGGAGACGGCGTATCATCGTCCTCGAAGTCGATCTGCAGGGCTTCATCCAGCGCCTTGAACGCCTTGTCCTCGATCGATTCGTTGTACTTGTTGTTCGCCATTCCGTTACGCCTCGTTACATCTCAGCCGGTCTACACGCATCCGGGTTTCCGCGTCACCCGAACAAACCTTGCCTCTGAACCTGTCCGCCCAAAATTCGTAGAGCGGATAAGTATGTCATTTCAGAGTGGATAGCTGCTTTCGCACACTTACGGTATCAAAACATTACCATTATCCACTTGGCGAGCAAAGGCTTCCACAACCCAGCTCTCCCAGTCGTATCGTAGTGACACATCCGGACCTGCTAGACAATTAACGCCTTCGGTCAAATGCTGAGTTATTAACGCTTGATTAACCCGAATTAACGCCGGCGCGGCCTTGAAATCCAATGCGTTAGAAGTGTTTGACGGGCGTTAACCATATGGCGAGAAATTCGCCCTGATTGCGCCCGAATTTAACGCGATTGGCACTGCGCCCCCGCAACATCATTCAAACGGCGGGACCTAAGACGGGAGAATTGGCATATGGCAGCAGTCAGTATTGCGTTCGCGGCGCCAGATCATGGCAAGGGACAGGTTCCCTCGCAACAGCGGCCGGTCGATCTTGTTCACCTGGCCAACCAGACGATGGGCGACAAGGCGCTTGAATTGGAAGTCCTGCAGATGTTCGCGCGCCAGGCCCGCGCCTGCCTGCACGACATGTCTTCCGGCGACGGCAAGGCGATCGTAGCAGCCGCCCACAAGCTCAAGGGTGCGGCAAGTGCTGTCGGCGCCTTCCGGGTACGCGACGCGGCCGAAGCGCTTGAGGGCAATTGCGGCGATGCCTCGAACATGGCCGCCGTCGGCGTTGCCGTCATCGAGGCGGAGAATTTCATCCTGAAGCTTTGCCGCTAGGCGGCAATGACGCCATCAGGTGTTCGATCATGGGACCCGTTGCACCATTGCGGAGCAGCGGGTCTTTTTATTGCTCTTGGCGTGGCGCAATCTGACAAGCGTGTCGCTTCCAAATCTGGAATGAAGAGGCAAGGGCGGTCGTTGTTGACTGCCTCGCGTAATTGTTGGAAGTAAAAATCCAAACCCATCCCATTGATGATCACCGGAAAACACCATGCCCAAACTGACCATTGTCGCTTTCGACGGTACGCGCTTCGATCTTGATGTCGATCAGGGATCGACCGTCATGGAAAACGCCGTGCGCAACTCCGTGCCGGGCATCGAAGCCGAATGTGGCGGCGCCTGCGCTTGCGCGACCTGTCATGTCTACATCGACGAGGAGTGGACCGAGCGCGTCGGTCCGCCCGAGGCGATGGAAGAAGACATGCTCGATTTCGCCTTCGACGTTCGCCCGACCTCGCGTCTCTCCTGTCAGATCCGCATGAAGGCGGCGCTGGACGGTCTGACCGTGCACGTGCCGGAGCGCCAGGCTTAATTCTCCCTGGCATAGTCCTCCCGAGGATGAACCGGCCAAAAAAAGCCTCGCTTGCCGATGTGACGAGCGAGGCGAGGTAGGCGCATTACCTACGGCCAAGGGAGGATCGACCGCGGCTTCGCAACGCGCCAGGAGAACCCAGAAAACGAAAGTCCCGGCTAACGGACCTGAACTTTCGAATGACTGAATATTAGCGCGTTGTGTTTCACAAATCTATGGTGAGAAATTACCATTCATTGGCTGGGGCCGTGCCGGTTTCGCACAATTTTCATTGCGCGGCTAAGGTCCAGCCGTCGATTTCCGCCCGAGAATCAGCTACTTTTCGCCGTCCGATGGTTTCAGGCGGTTATTCAGCAGACGCAGCATGCGCTTCTGGAAGTTGACGGCCTCCACCTGATCGAATCGCGCCTGCAGCCTGTCGTGCTCGGCAATTCCCCGCGTCGATACCTCCGTCACCAGCTCCTGCATGGCTTCGCAATTGGGCTGCGGCGGGAGCGCCATGATCTTGCGTTCCATGTTGCGCGCCTGGGTTCGGGCGATCTCGGCATGGCGTTCCTCATGCCGCTTGATATCGCTCGACAGCGTGTCCCAGATCATCGACAGCTCTGGGCTGGCACCACGGCGATTGTTCCAGCGCGGCAGGATGATCTGGGTATGCACGGTGACGCGCGCGGTGCTGACACGGCAGCGGCCGTTCTCTTCGACATAGGTGGCATCGCCGCCGAAGCGGATCTTGGTGGCGCCGGGGTGGCGGGCAGACGAGCCGTTGGCCGTCGGGCCGCGCGTGCTCAGCTGCTCGTCCAGTTCGTCGGCGGTTTTGCCCTTGATGTTGAAATAGGAATAGCTCTTGGTGGCCACCACGGCGGCGCTTGCGGGATAGCCAGCGGACAGCGAGACGGAAATGGCGAGGAGGAGCGGCATATAACGCGACACGGACGGCATTCTGCAAATACTCATGTTGAAGTTTGCGGGAGCTTGGGGCATAGCCACCGCTAGCGCAATATGATGACGCTGTTTTTTCGATCGATAGGATGAATGCAGGTGGTAAAGCTTGGCAGCAGTTTCTGGCGCGTCGGGCACGGCCGCGAGATTGAGCTTGGTTCTACATCGGTTATCATGGCGATCGTCAACGCGACGCCGGACTCTTTCTCCGACGGTGGTCGCTATGACAGCGTCGACAAGGCCGTGGCGCATGCCCTCAAGGTTGTCGAGGACGGCGCCGGCATTATCGACATCGGTGGCGAATCCACGCGGCCGGATGCTGCGAATGTCGACGCCCGAGAGGAGCAGGCACGGGTGCTGCCCGTCATCGAGGCGCTGCGCGGCAAGACCGAGGCGCTGATTTCCATCGACACCTACCGCGCCGACACCGCCCGCCTGGCTGTTGAGGCCGGTGCGCATATCGTCAACGATATCTTTGGGCTGCAGAAGGAGCCCGATATCGCCGATATCGCCGCGAAGACCGGCGCGGGGCTCTGCGTGATGCATACCGGTCGCGACCGCGACAAGCTTGATGATGTCGTCGCCGACCAGTTTCTGTTTCTTGAGCGGTCTCTTGAGATCGCCGGACGCGCTGGCGTGGCGCGCGACCGCATCGTTCTCGACCCCGGCTTCGGCTTCGCCAAGGACACGGATGAGAACCTCGAACTGATGGCGCGTTGCGACGAGCTCCAGCGCCTAGGATTTCCGATCCTGGCTGGCACGTCGCGCAAGCGCTTCGTCGGTGCGGTCACGGGACGCGAGGCGGCCGATCGCGATGCCGGCACGGCCGCCACCAGCGTGCTTCTGAGACTGAAGGGCGCAGCGATTTTTCGCGTACACGATGTCGCAATCAACAGGGACGCACTTGCCGTGACTGATGCTATGCTGAAGGCACGCGACGCATTCGAGCGGAAGGGCACGTTATGAGCACCACCTACACCATCACACTGCAGAACTGCGCCTTCTTCGCCCGCCACGGCGTTCACGACGAAGAGGAGTTTCTGGGGCAGCGTTTCTTCGTCGATGCCGAGCTCGATGTCGTGACCGGCACCGCGCTGGAGACGGATTCGATCGACGATACCGTCAATTACGGGATTGCCTTCACCGTCATCGAGGAGATCGTCACCGGCAAGCGACGTTATCTGATCGAGGCGCTGGCGCTCGATATCGCCAAGGGGCTCTGTCAGAAATTCCCGCAGATCAAGCGGGCGAAAATTACCGTGCGCAAGCCGAACGCGCCGGTTCCAGGCGTGCTTGATTTCGTCCAGGTGAGCGTCGAACATTTTGTCTGACATGGCTTTTGAGACCGCCACGCTTGGGCTTGGCGGCAATATCGGCGATCCCGTCCACTCCATGGCGCAGGCGCTCAAGGCGTTGGATGCGCGGGCGGATTGCCGCGTCGTCGCGGTCTCCCGGCTTTACCGCACACCGCCCTGGGGGAAGACGGACCAGTCATTCTTCTTCAATTGCTGCGCCGAAGTGTCGACGTCGCTTCAGCCGGAAGCGCTGCTCGATGTCTGCCTCGACATAGAGCGCGGCATGAAGCGGGAGCGCATCGAGCGCTGGGGGCCGCGCACGCTCGATATCGATGTACTGACCTATGGTGACATCAGCCAGGATGCGCCGAGGCTGGAGCTCCCGCATCCCCGGATGACGGACCGCGGCTTCGTGCTGATGCCGCTTGCCGACTTCGCGCCTGATCTGATCGTCAAGGGTGTCGCGGTGCGCGACTGGCTTGCTCGCGCCGACATCCAGGGGATCGAGGTTGCCGATCAGAGCATGGATTGGTGGCTAGCCTGAACAGACACTGGCGCCTGAAACGAAAGAAGCGGCCAAGTGGCCGCTTCGTCGTATGCTTCATTTGTCTCTATTGATTATTCGACCGAGCCGACGGTGATTTCATCAACCTGGCGCGACAGCGTCAGACCGATCACGGGGATCATCTGGCTTTCGACCTTGACCGAAACGGTGACGTTCATCGTCTTGTCGTCGCGGACGCGGGCGATCATGGCGCCGTTGAGCTTGGCGCGGTTGAGGCCGACCACGACTGTGTCTTCCGTCACGGTGCCGGAGACGACGTCGAGGCCCTTGCCGGCGGCGCCGTCGAGGAACTTGCCCTTGTAGCTGTTTCCAGACTGGGTGATCAGCGCGCTCATCGGCTGCTTGAACACGCCGACGCGGCAGCTGCCGTCGAGCTTGACGCCGGTGCCGTCGGTGACGGGCTCGCCGATCAGGTTGCAGGTGAACTTGGTGCCCTTGTACTTGCCGGCGACGATTTCGCCCGGACCTCGCCAGGAGCCAGCGACGGATTCGAAGAATGCCTTGTCACGCGTGGCGGCGGTGGCTGCTGGAGCCGTTTCGGCAAAAGGCGACAGGGCAATTGCCGCGAGACCGAAGAGATAGAGAAACTTGCGCGAGTACATGGATTTTCCTTGGCGAACCATATCGCTTAACTGGTGCCAAGTTTTGCCGAAAAATGGTTAATGCTTGGTTTCCAATGGGGCGAAGGCGGCGCATTTGCGGGCTTTTCGGTGCCGGACGCGCGCTTGCCTATCTCACGTAAGCTGTTGAATCCCATCAGATTCCTGAAGTCGGCTGTCCGCAGCGGATGGTTTACGGATGGCGGCTCAATTCCGCCCGTTGCTATCAGTCTTCGTCATCGATGGCGTGAGATCGCCGATGAAGTCACCGATTCCCGGACGCTTCAGGGCGCGGAAAGCCAGTGGGCGGCAGAGGTCCATGGCGGCAATGCCGATGCGGGCTGTCATCAGGCCGTTGATCACACCTTCGCCGAGACGCGCCGAGAGCCTGGATGCCAGGCCGTGGCCGAGAACCTGCTGGACGAGGCTGTCGCCGACGGCGATCGAGCCGGTGACGGCGAGATGAGCCAACACGTCGCGCATCAGCCGCAGCATGCCGAAGGTGCCGGGCCGGCCGCCGTAGAGATCGGCCATGGCGCGGATGAGCTTGGCGGCCTCGTAGAGAACGTAGAGCAGGTCGACGATGGCGCGCGGGCTGACGGCGGTGACGACCGAGACGCGTTTGGAGGCGTTGAGGATGAGGCTGCGGGCCTGTCGGTCGAGCGGTGCGAGCAGTTCGCGTTCGGCAAGTGCCACCAGATGCGGGGCGTCGATGATATCGGCTTCGGCCGCCTTCAGCGTGGCGCGGCCGCGCGCGGTCTCCGGCTTGGTGGATAGCAGGTGCTCCAGGCTCTTGACGAGCACGCGCGCCTTGGCGGGCTTGGTCTCCAGGATCGCCGCTTCCGCCTCAGCCTTGATCGTTTGCACCGCCGCCAGCCGCATCATGCCCGCCGTTTCCCTGACGACCATGGCGATGACAGCCAGGATGCCGATGCCGACCGCGGCAAGCGCGGTGTAGCCTAACCAATCGGCGCGGCTGAAGAGGTTGCGGATCAGGCTGTCGGTCCAGAGCCCGAAGGCGAGCGAGAACAGCACGCCAAAAGCACCAAGCGCGATCTTGCCGAATGAAGTACCGCGTTTGCGGGGCTGGGCGACGGGCAGGGCCGGGATGTCCTTGTCCGGATTGATGAAGGGGTCGTCCTCGTCCGGTGTCAGCGTGATCTCGCGCGAAAAGGCTGCCGGCTTGCGGGGCTCCGCCGTCGGTCGGCCGGCTTTGGCCTCCGGCTGCTCGCGCTCGTCCTCATAGGCGAATGCCGCAGGCGCGCGGCGCGGGGGCTGGTCGGCGGGCGGCTTGATCATGCGAGGCGATCTCCGAACAGAAACTGCATGGCCCGGTCGAGCCGGATATGCGGCACCGACAGCTTGATGCCACCGCCGGTCTCCTCAAGGCTCGGCGGGCGAAAGCGGACAACGTTCACGTCGGGCAGCTGCACAGTCTCGTCGCCCGATTCGATGCTTTCGAACAGGGAGGAAGGGTCCTCGGGCAGGTCGCCGGGGAAGATCGCGGTCTTCCTGATGCCGTCGAAGGTTTCGCCTGAAATCGTCTCGCCCTCTATCGGCGTTCCGACGATGACGGGCAGCTCGTGACCGTCGCGCTTGACGGTCGCCTCGCGCGTTGCCCGCACCGAAGCAAGCGCCATGACGTCGATGCCGGCGCCCGCCATGCCGATGCGCTGGATGGCGCGGTCGACGAGGCGACGCGTCAGGGCGTCGAGACGATGGTGGCTTTCGTGATGCAGGTGGTCTGCCTTGGTGGCGGCGACGAGAACGCGGTCAATGCGACGGCCGAGCAGCGACGACAGCAGCGAATTCGTGCCCGGGCGGAAGCAGGCGAGAACATCAGTCAGCGCACGCTCGAGATCCTGCACGGCTTCGGGACCGCGATTGATCGCCTGCAGCGCATCGACAAGGACGATCTGGCGGTCGATGCGGGAGAAGTGCTCGCGGAAGAACGGCTTGACGACCACCGACTTGTAGGCCTCGTAGCGCCGTTCCATCATCGCCCAGAGCGATCCCTTCTCCGGCTTGCCCGTCGGCGGCAGCACCAGCGGCGCGAAGGTGAGCGCCGGCGAGCCGTCGAGGTCGCCGGGCAGAAGGAAGCGGCCGGGTGGCAGCGTCGAGAGGGAACGCTCGTCGGCCTTGCAGGCCTTGAGGTAATCGGCGAAGGCGGTGGCGAGTTCGCGGGCGCGCATTTCGTCCGCCGGGGCGGCGATGTCGCAATCGTCGGTCAACGCCAGCCATGGCCTGGAGAGCTCGGTGCGGATGCCGGTGCGGGCCAGCGCGATCGTCTCTTCGCTGAAGGTGCGGTAGTCCTTGGCCAGCAGCGGCAGGTCGAGCAGCCATTCGCCGGGATAATCGACGATGTCGATCGAGAGCCTGCCTGGCGAGAAGAAGCGGCTCCAGCCGCTGGCGCTCTGGTAGTCGATGGTCAGCCGAAGCTCCGAGATGGCGCGTGTGGAATCGGGCCAGATGCGGTCTTTCACCAGCGCCTTGATGTGATCCTCATACTGGAAGCGCGGCACGCTGTCGTCGGGTTGCTCTTCGAGCCGGACGGCGGAGACGCGGCCCGACTGGACGGCCTCGAACAGGGGCAGGCGGCCGCCATGCAGCAGGTTATGCACCAGCGAGGAGATGAAAACCGTCTTGCCCGCCCGCGACAGGCCGGTGACGCCGAGGCGGATCGTCGGGTTGACGAGGCCGGAGGCGCGGTCCGACAGGGTGTCGAAGGCGATGCGCGCGTCGTCGGTGAAGGATGTCATGCTTGGCGGCAAGGCGAAATTCCGATTGCTGGTAGACGCCATATAGGAACCGGCACGCCGAAGAAAAAGACGGCAGCCAAGCCTGTCAGTCGATCATGAAGTCGATCAGGCGCCAGTTGTTGCGGCCCTGGTCGAAATCGAGCACCGCCAGACCGCCCGGCGGAAAGCCGTTCGGCAGCGCCTGCGCCAGCAGCTGGTGGCCGATCAGCGCTTCGAGCGTCTGCTCGATGACGGGATTGTGGCCGACGAGCATGACAGAGCCCATGTCCTGCTGCGCGCCGAGGATATCGAGATAGATTTCGGGCGTGGCGTTATAAAGCGCGTCGACGAAGCGGATATCGAGGTTCTCGCCCATCGCGCGGTGAACGGCATCGGCCGTCTGGCGGCAGCGTATGGCGGTGGAGCTGACGACGAGGTCGGGCTTGTAGCTTTTGTCGGCCGCATTCTCGGCGAGAATTTCGGCTGCGGCATAACCGCGCTCGCTCAGCGGGCGGTCGAAATCGCTCTGGCCGGGGGCGGGAAATGCCGCTTCGGCGTGTCTCAAAAGATAAATCCGGGAAGGCGGCGGCACGATTGCGGTCATCGGAAAGTCCCCGGTCGATTGATCTATTTCAGTAGCGCCAGCCCGGTGTCTTCGTCAACCGGCGCGCGGAATCCAGTGGGCAAGTTGCACGGCCGCTGCTACTTCAGCTGGCAAGCTGAAACGGTGGCTTTGAAAAATAGTGACGTAAAAATAGCCTGTTAGCTCAAAATTGTGACAGATTTAAAAATGTGTTTACCTAGCGGATTGGGCTTGAATCGGACGCCGTGGTCGGGATATACAGCCGCCAGATGAGATGTTCTTCAGGAGAATCGCGTTGAGTGAGAAGATCGATCTTAGCAAATACGTGCCCTCGGAAGAGGAGGAGTTCATGAACGGTAACCAGCGCGCCTATTTCAGGGCGAAGCTGATTGCCTGGAAGAACGACATCCTCAGGGAGGCGCGCGAAACCCTCGAGCATCTTGCCGAGGAAAGCGCAAACCATCCGGATCTCGCCGACAGAGCGTCGTCCGAGACGGACAGAGCCATCGAGCTGCGCGCCCGTGACCGCCAGAGAAAGCTGATATCCAAGATCGACGCCGCACTGCAGCGTATTGAGGAAGGCACTTACGGCTATTGCGAGGAAACCGGTGAACCGATCGGCCTCAAGCGTCTCGACGCCCGCCCGATCGCAACGCTGTCCATCGAAGCGCAAGAACGCCACGAGCGTCGTGAAAAAGTCTACCGGGACGAATAATCCCGGTTACATCACAAACTAAAAAAGGCACCGCCATCGCGCGGTGCCTTTTTTGTTTGCAGGAAAGGGGCGGCTAATGCCGCCGGTCATTTGTCGCGATTGACGCTCATTTCGCCGAAGATGCGGGCCACCTCGTTTTGAAGGGCGGCGTCGGCGCCGGTGATCGGCGCCATCTCGGGATCGCGGCGCGGCATATTGGAGGGCGCGGGGCGAGCGGGCGCGTTCTGCACCGGTGGCGCATTGTGCATGGGAGCATTATGCGCTGCCATTGGGCGTTCGGCCGCCAGATTGCTCGTCATTTCCTCTTCGAGCACACGCTGGAAATCGCTGGGCTGGGCCGAAGGCGCCGGGCGAGCGACGGGCTGGAACGCGGCCGGCTGCGGCGTTGGCGCCTGTGGTGCCGGCGGATAGAGATCGACACGCTGCGGCGGCGTGGGCGGGCTCATCACCTGCGGCTCGATCCTCTGCGGCGTCAGGACGCGCTGGCGTGCCGAATCGAGGATATCGACGGCTTCTGCCGTTTCGATGGGCGCAGGCTCAGGCCGCGAGAATACGGGAGGCTGCGGGCGCGGTGCGACCGGGACCGGTGCGATCGATACCGGTGCGACCGGCACGGCGACAGGGCGTGGCGCGGGTTCGATCTCGGGCTCGAAGACCTGATGCTGCGGTGCCGGCGGTGGCGCGATCGGTGGGGTGTCCAGGCGCTCGGCGCTCGGTGCGAATTCTTCGATCGGCGACAGGCCACGCGTGGGCGCTGGGCGCGATGCAGGCGGGACGATGACCGCGGGCTCGGGTTCGGCCACGGGTGCCGTCATTACGGGCTCGGCTGGCCGTTCGCTGGGGGCGGCCGGCTGCGGTGCTTCCGGGCGTGCCGGCTCGCTGATGGTCTCGACCTGCCCATCTGGCAGGATGCGGCTTTCGATCACGATATCGGATGGTCCGCCGATCATGATCAGGTGTTCTACATCGTCGCGGCGCACCAGCACGAGGCGGCGGCGGGCATCGACGGCGGCGGCGTCGAGAACCTGAAGGCGTGGCTGACGGTTCCGGCCGCCGCGAACGAAGGGCGAGGATGCCCGGTTGCGCATGATCCAGAGGACCGCGACGAGCAGCAGCAGGGCGATGGCCACGCCGCCCGCGGCAATGATGAAGCGGCTGCCATAAGATTCCATGATGCCATCGAACATAGTCACGTACTCCTTTGCGGCGTTCAACCACATGACGACTTTTAAGCTTCCTAGACAAGGGGGAGGCGGCTTGTCCAGTCACCGAAAGGTGCGACGCAATGTCTGTGGAACGTCTCAATCTACATTTAACGGCAAAACTGGCGCTGTAGCTTGTGAATTCAATCACTCTTCATGGAGTGTGGTGTTTTTGGCGGGGCAGCAAATTGCTAAGAAGGAAGAGGCGCCTGATTCCTGCTTCGTCTGTTAGTCACGAATGAAGGCCGGCGGGCAATGCGAGGAAGTACATGACGAAATCCCGTCAGGCCGACAATTTTAGCGAACCGCTCGTGGACCGTGGAGGGCGCGCGGGAACCGCCGTGCGGATTCTGCTTCTGGCGCTGGTGCTGATCGGCGTCGCCGCCGCCTTCGTGGTGTTCAAGACCTCGCTCGACAACGAGATGGTGCTCGGCGTTCTCGGCGTGCTGGCCATGGTCGGCATCTTCTTCCTGGTGTCGTCGATCATCGGCTTCATCGAGGTGATGCCGCAGCGCCAGTCCGACAGCCTTGCCCGCGCCTTTCTCAACAGCCATCCAGACGGATCGCTGATCACCGACGAAAAAGGCCGTATCGTTTACGCCAACGCCGCCTATGGCGCGCTGACCGGCGCGCGTAAGCCGACCGAGGTGCAGACGCTGGAAGCGCTGCTGTCGCGCCACCGCGAATCCAACGAGGCACTCTACCGGCTCTCCAACGGGCTGCGCGAGGGCCGCGAAGGACGCGAGGAATTCCGGCTGCTGCGCGCGCTCGGGCCTTCGCCGAACGGATCCGGCGCCCATTGGTACCGCCTGAAGGCGCGTATCCTGCAGAGCGAAGAGAGCGGCGGCCGGCCGCTGCATATCTGGCAGATCAGCGACATCACGTCCGAGCGCGACGACCAGGAGCGGTTCTTCAAAGAGTTGCAGAACGCCATCGATTATCTCGACCACGCGCCTGCCGGCTTCTTTTCGGCGGGCCGCAAGGGCGAGATCTTCTATCTCAATGCGACGCTTGCCGAGTGGCTAGGGATCGACCTCACCAAGTTCATTCCGGGTTCGATGACGATCGGCGACATGGTGGCCGGCGAGGGGCTGGCGCTGATCCAGTCCGTGCAGGCCGATCCCGGTTTGCAGAAGACGGTGACGCTCGATCTCGACCTGAAGAAATCGAACGGCCAGGGCGTTCCGGTGCAGATCGTCCACAGCGTCACCTCGATGCGCGACGGCGCGCCAGGCGAAAGCCGCTCGATCGTTCTCACGCGGCGCGACAGCACGGCTGGCGACCAGTCGGCGTCGGCCGCATCGATGCGTTTCACGCGCTTCTTCAACAATACGCCGATGGCGATCGCCTCCGTCGATGGCGACGGCCGTATCCTCAGGACCAATGCGCCGTTCCTCAAACTCTTCTCGGGCATCGTGTCGCGCGATGACGTCGAGAATGGCGCGCTGTTCGAAACCATCGTGCAGGATGTCGACAAGCCGCGATTGCAAGGCGCGCTTGCGGCCGCGAAGGACCGGCAGGGCGATATTCCGCCGCTCGATTCCAAGACGCAGGCCGACGACAACAGGCATTTCCGCTTCTACGTCAATGCCGTGATCGACCAGAGCGACGAGGCCCCTGAAGAGGCGGCGATCGTCTACGCCGTCGAGGTGACCGAGCAGAAGGCGCTCGAGGCGCAGATGGCGCAGACGCAGAAGATGAACGCCGTGGGTACGCTCGCCGGCGGCATCGCGCACGACTTCAACAACGTGTTGACCGCCATCCTGCTCTCCTCCGACCATCTGCTGCTGCAGGCGCGGCCGGCCGATCCTGGTTTCGCGGATCTGATGGAAATCAAGCGCAACGCCAACCGCGCCGCCGTGCTGGTGCGCCAGCTGCTCGCCTTCTCGCGCAAGCAGACGATGCGGCCGAGCGTGCTCAATCTCACCGATGTCGTCGGCGATCTGAGGATGCTGGTCGACCGGTTGCTATCGGGCACCAACGTCAAGCTCGACGTCGAATACGGGCGCGATCTCTGGCCCGTGAAGACCGACCTGTCGCAGTTCGAGCAAGTGCTGATCAACCTCTGCGTCAACGCGCGCGACGCGATGCCCGAGGGCGGCAAGCTCACCGTGCGCACGAAGAACGCGACGGCCGCCGAGGTCGCCACTTTCAACTACTCCTACATGCCGCATGAGGACATGGTTCTGGTCGAGGTGTCGGACAACGGCACCGGCATCGCGCCTGAAATCATGGACAAGATCTTCGAACCCTTCTTCACCACCAAGGAGGTGGGCAAGGGCACGGGTCTCGGGCTTGCGATGGTCTACGGCATCGTCAAGCAATCCGGCGGTTACATCCAGCCGGAAACGGAAGTCGGCAAGGGCACGACCTTCCGTGTCTTCCTGCCGCGCCACATCGTCGAACCGGCGATCGCCGCCGAGGCCGATGCGGTCACCCCAAGCGCCGACAACGTCGTTGCCCTGTCTCCGGCCAAGCCGGAGCAGCCGGAAGACCTGACGGGATCGGCGGTCATCCTGCTCGTCGAGGACGAGGAGGCGGTGCGTCGCGGCGGCAAGCGCATGCTGGAGACGCGCGGCTACACGGTGCACGAAGCGGGATCGGGCGTGGAAGCGCTCGACATCATGGATGAGCTCGATGGCAAGGTGGATATCGTCGTCTCCGACGTTGTCATGCCTGAAATGGACGGGCCGTCGCTGCTGCGCGAACTGCGCAAGAAATATCCGGATCTGAAGTTCATCTTCGTCTCGGGCTATGCCGAGGACGCATTCGCCCGCAACCTGCCGCCAGAGTCCAAGTTCGGGTTCCTGCCGAAGCCGTTCTCGTTGAAGCAGCTGGCTGTGGTGGTCAAGGAGACGCTTGAGGGGTGAGGTGAGGGCGCTGGCAGGCCTGAGGATGCTAGTGTTTTTCCTGCGGTTTGCCGGGACGCGTTGTGCGGTTTGGCCCCCCTCATCTCCGGTGCAGCGAGCTGCACCTGACCTACCGGCATCTTCTCCCCGCGGGGGAGAAGAGACTCGGGGCCGGCCGCTCGCTCCATCTCCCCTTCTCCCCCGCGGGGAGAAGGTGCCCGAAGGGCGGATGAGGGGGCTGCGCGGTACAAGGTTCACGAGACGCGTGACCACACCCCAAAGAAAGATGTAGCAGAGGAAGAGGGCAGCTTGGCGCCGCCCCCGGTCGTTTATCTTCAGGCGTTGAGCGCAACCGCGATTTCGCCGGCAAGGCGCGCGTTGTTTTCCACCAGTGCAATATTGGTCTTCAGGCTCTGGCCATCGGTCAGGTCGAAGATGGTGCTCAGCAGGTAGGGCGTGACCGCCTTGCCGGAGATTTCGTCGCGTTCGGCGCTGTCGAGCGCGCGCTGGATGTAGATTTCCATCTCTTCGGCCGGAATCTCGTCGGCCTCGGGCACCGGATTGGCGATCAGCATGCCGCCGTCGATGCCGAGCTGTTCGCGCACCGTCTGGAAATTGGCGATGGCCGCCGGGCTGTTCAGCGTCAGCGGGCTGCGCAGGCCTGATGAGCGCGACCAGAAGGCCGGGAATTCTTCGCTCTCGTAGGTGACCACGGGAACGCCTGATGTTTCCAGCACTTCCAGCGTTTTCGGCACATCAAGGATCGCCTTGGCGCCGGCGCAGACGACGATAACGCCGGTGCGGCCGAGTTCTTCGAGGTCGGCGGAGATGTCGAAGCTCTCTTCGGCACCGCGATGCACGCCACCGATGCCGCCAGTCGCGAAGACCTTGATGCCGGCGCGCTCGGCGGCGATCATCGTGGCGGCGACGGTGGTTGCGCCGTGGCGGCGCTCGGCGATCGCGAAGGCGAGGTCGGCGCGCGAGACTTTCAGCACATCCTTGGCCTTGGCCAGCTGCTCGAGCTCTTCGGCTTCAAGCCCGATGTGAAGCGTGCCGTGGATGACAGCGATGGTGGCGGGGACAGCACCCTGTTCGCGGATGATCGATTCGACGCTGCGGGCCATCTCGATATTCCCGGGGTAGGGCATGCCGTGGGTGATGATCGTCGATTCGAGCGCCACGATCGGCGCGCCGCGCTGCTTGGCGCTCGCCACTTCCTTGGAATAGGTGATCGGCAGCTTGGGAGAGAGAGAGTTCGTCATCGGATCTTCCATTTCGTCTGATCGGGTTTCAATGCAGAATTCTCGCCTGCGGGACAAGAGCAAGAGCCTGTTTTAGGAGATCGGCGGATAGATTTTCGTTGACCGCGTTGGGCGACTGGACGGTCAGCGCCGCGGCCGCAGCACCCTCGCGGATTGCCTCGCTCATCGGCAGCCCGCGCAAAAGTGCTGCGATAACGCCCGAGGCGAGGGAATCGCCGGCGCCGGTCACGTCGGACACATGCTCGACATTTGCCGGCTGAAGCGCTGCCACGTGGCCGGCGGAGAAGGCGATGAGCTCGCGCTGTCCCCGGGTGACGACACCGCCCCTGAGGCCGATATCACCGAGCAGTGACGGCCAATGGACGGGGTTTTCCGGTCGCTCGCCGGTCAGCGCGGTGGCCTCGGCTTCGTTGAGAAAGAGATAGTCGATACCCTGCATGCAGGCCTTCAGCTTCACCGCCTTCGCCGGCGATATGGCGATCGCCGCCACCGGCTTGCCGAGCGCCTTGGCGCGGGTTGTGATCGAGACCAGCGTTTCCTCCGGCAGGTTGGCATCGAAGAGGATCATGTCGGTCGCTGCGAACGCTTCGCGCACCGAGCGGATCGACAGGCGGCGCGGCACGAACATGCGGTAGAGATCCATGTCGGCCAGCGCGATCACCAGATTGCCGTCGCGCTCGATGATGGCGGTATAGCTCGGCGTTTTGCGATCCAGAAAGATGAAGGGGCGGTCGTTGACGCCGGCGAGATCGGCCGCTTCGCTCACCATCTCTCCGGTCGAGTCGCCGCCGCGCGGCGAGATCATGGTGACGTCGAAGCCGAGGCGGGCGAGGTTGCGGGCCGCGTTGAAGCCGCCGCCGCCTGCTTCCTCGAACCAGGAGCCGGGGTTGCTGGCGCCATCGGCCGTGGCGCCCGATATGCGGCCGCGGCGATCGACATGGGCGCCGCCAAGCACGAGAATCTTCTTGCTCATCTCATCGCTCCGAAACGCCGTCCTGGCCGAATCGTGCGACCTCCGGAAGCGCGGTCAGCCGCCGTGCAGGTGCTGTAAGCTCTTGCTTTGCATGGATAAAACAAATGTAGAACACAGGCCGTTTTACCTCTTTCTTTCAATGCTTTGAACGGCACTTGCGTGATGAGAACAAATGCGGTACAAAATCGACATCGGCGGCGACATTGCTTGAGCGGCTTCAATAACCTAAAGGTGGATCGAATGTCACAGAATACATTGCGGCTTGTAGAGGACAAATCGGTGGACAAAAGCAAGGCACTTGAAGCGGCACTCTCACAGATCGAGCGGTCGTTCGGCAAGGGCTCTATCATGAAGCTCGGCTCGAACGAGGGCGTGGTCGAGATCGAGACCGTTTCGACGGGCTCTCTCGGACTGGATATCGCACTCGGGATCGGCGGTCTTCCGAAGGGACGTATCATCGAGGTTTACGGGCCGGAAAGCTCGGGTAAGACGACACTGGCGCTGCAGACGATCGCGGAAGCCCAGAAGAAGGGCGGCATCTGCGCCTTCGTCGACGCCGAACACGCGCTCGATCCCGTCTATGCCCGCAAGCTGGGCGTCGATCTGCACAACCTCCTGATCTCGCAGCCGGATACGGGCGAGCAGGCGCTCGAGATCACCGACACGCTGGTGCGCTCCGGCGCCGTCGACGTGCTGGTCGTCGACTCGGTCGCGGCACTGACGCCGCGCGCCGAAATCGAAGGCGAAATGGGCGACAGCCTTCCTGGTCTGCAGGCGCGACTGATGAGCCAGGCGCTGCGCAAGCTGACGGCCTCGATCTCGAAGTCGAAGACCATGGTTATCTTCATCAACCAGATCCGTATGAAGATCGGCGTCATGTTCGGTTCGCCGGAAACGACAACTGGTGGTAACGCGCTGAAGTTCTACGCCTCGGTTCGCCTCGACATCCGCCGCATCGGCGCCGTCAAGGAGCGCGAAGAGGTGATCGGCAACCAGACGCGCGTCAAGGTCGTCAAGAACAAGATGGCGCCTCCTTTCAAGCAGGTCGAATTCGACATCATGTATGGCGAAGGCGTATCGAAGACCGGCGAGCTGGTCGACCTCGGCGTCAAGGCCGGGATCGTCGAGAAATCAGGTGCCTGGTTCTCCTATAACAGCCAGCGTCTCGGCCAGGGCCGCGAGAACGCCAAGACGTTCCTGCGGGATAATCCCGAGCTGATGCGCGAGATCGAAACCTCGATCCGCCAGAATGCCGGCCTGATCGCCGATCAGCTGCAGAATGGCGGCCCGGACGCCAACGATTCCGACGGCGAATAAGCCTCGATCCAGGACTGAATAGTTCAAAGCCGGCTGCATTCCTTGATCAGAATGCAGCCGGTTTTGTTTGTCTGCTGGACAGTGGTTAACGTCAGCGATAAAAGCCACTGAATTTTCAAGATTTGACCTGCCTTGGGCAGCACTGAAGGGCATAGCATGAGCGGTGTGAACGAAATCCGGTCGACCTTCCTCGACTACTTCAAGAAGAACGGCCACGAGATCGTTTCATCGAGCCCGCTGGTACCGCGCAACGACCCGACGCTGATGTTCACGAACGCCGGCATGGTGCAGTTCAAGAACGTGTTCACCGGTCTCGAGCAGCGTCCCTACAAGACGGCGTCGACCGCGCAGAAGTGCGTGCGCGCCGGCGGCAAGCATAACGACCTCGACAATGTCGGCTACACCGCGCGCCACCATACCTTCTTCGAAATGCTCGGCAATTTCTCCTTCGGCGATTACTTCAAGGAGCAGGCGATCGAGCATGCCTGGACGCTGATCACCAAGGAATTCGGCATCGACGCCAAGCGCCTTTTGGTCACCGTCTATCACACCGACGACGAAGCCTTTAATCTCTGGAAGAAGATCGCGGGCCTGTCCGATGACAAGATCATCCGCATCCCGACCAGCGACAATTTCTGGGCGATGGGCGATACCGGCCCGTGCGGCCCCTGTTCCGAGATCTTCTACGATCACGGCAATCATATCTGGGGCGGCCCTCCCGGCTCGCCGGAAGAAGACGGTGATCGCTTCATCGAGATCTGGAACCTCGTTTTCATGCAGTACGAGCAGATCACCAAGGAAGAGCGCGTCGACCTGCCGCGTCCGTCGATCGACACCGGCATGGGTCTCGAGCGTATCGCAGCCCTGCTGCAGGGCAAGCACGACAACTACGACATCGACCTCTTCCGCGCGCTGATCTCGGCGTCCGAGGAAGCAACCGGCGTCAAGGCCGAGGGTGAGCAGCGCGCCAGCCATCGCGTCATCGCCGATCACCTGCGCTCGTCCGCTTTCCTGATCGCCGACGGCGTCCTGCCATCGGCCGAAGGCCGCGGCTACGTGCTTCGCCGCATCATGCGCCGCGCCATGCGCCATGCCGAATTGCTCGGCGCGCGTGAGCCGCTGATGTGGAAGCTGCTCCCGGCCTTGATCCAGCAGATGGGCCGCGCCTATCCGGAGCTGGTGCGTGCCGAGGCGTTGATCACCGAGACGCTGAAGCTCGAAGAGACCAAGTTCCGCACGACGCTGAAGCGCGGCCTGTCGCTTCTGTCGGATGCCACGACGACGCTCGGCAAGGGCGACATGCTCGACGGCGAGACCGCCTTCAAACTCTACGACACCTACGGCTTCCCGCTCGACCTGACACAGGACGCGCTGCGTGCCCGCGAAATCAACGTCGATCTCGCCGGCTTCACCGATGCCATGGAGCGCCAGAAGGCCGAAGCCCGCTCGCATTGGGCCGGCTCCGGCGACAAGGCGACCGAGACGATCTGGTTCGAGCTGCGCGACAAGCACGGCGCCACCGAATTCCTCGGCTATGACACAGAGACGGCCGAAGGCGTGGTCCAGGCGATCGTCAAAGACGGCGCTGCCGTCAGCGAAGCGGTCAAGGGCGACAAGGTGCAGATCGTCGTCAACCAGACGCCGTTCTATGGCGAATCCGGCGGCCAGATGGGCGATGCGGGCGTCATTTCGTCCGACAACGCCAAGATCGAAATCACAGATACGCAGAAGCGCGGCGAGGGCCTGTTCGTTCACACGGGCACCGTCGTCGAAGGCAAGGTCAAGGCCGGCGATGCCGTGGCATTGACCGTCGACCACGCCCGCCGCTCGCATATCCGCGCCAACCACTCGGCGACCCACCTGCTGCATGAGGCCCTGCGCGAAGTGCTCGGCACTCACGTTGCCCAGAAAGGCTCGCTGGTCACGCCGGATCGCCTGCGCTTCGACGTCTCGCATCCGAAGCCGATGACGGCGGAAGAGCTCAAGGTGGTCGAGGATATGGCCAACGAGATCATTCTGCAGAATTCGCCGGTCACGACCCGTCTGATGAGCGTCGACGACGCCCGCGCCGAGGGCGCCATGGCGTTGTTCGGCGAGAAATACGGCGATGAGGTTCGCGTCGTCTCCATGGGCCAGGGGCTACATGGGGCGAAAACGGGCAAGCCTTACTCGATCGAACTTTGCGGCGGCACGCATGTGTCTGCGACCGGTGACATTGGTCTCGTGCGCATTCTCGGCGACAGTGCCGTCAGCTCCGGCGTTCGCCGTCTGGAAGCGGTCACCGGCGAAGCGGCTCGCGCCTACCTCGCCGAACAGGACGAGCGCGTGAAGGCGCTGGCGACCTCGCTCAAGGTTCAGCCGGCCGACGTGCTGACGCGCGTTGAAGCGCTGATGGACGAGCGCCGCAAGCTTGAGAAGGAACTGGCGGACGCCAAGCGCAAGCTCGCCATGGGTGGCGGGCAGGGCGCCTCGGAAGAGGCCGTGCGCGACATCGGCGGCGTCAAGTTCCTCGGCAAGGCCATCTCCGGCGTCGATCCGAAGGACCTGAAGGGTCTCGCCGACGACGGCAAGGCCAGCCTCGGCTCCGGCGTCGTGACGCTGATCGGCGTCTCCGACGATGGCAAGGCCAGCGCCGTGGTTGCTGTCACTGCTGATCTCGTCGGTCGTTTCAGCGCCGTTGATCTGGTGCGCATCGCCTCTGCCGCTCTCGGCGGCAAGGGCGGCGGCGGTCGTCCGGACATGGCGCAGGCCGGCGGTCCGGATGGCTCGAAGGCCGACGAGGC
>NZ_DDHH01000136.1:18398-24715 GCF_002338015.1 Rhizobium sp. UBA1881 | reverse complement strand
TGCGCTCGATCGCGTCGGAAACCTCATAGGCCTCCTCGATCGTGTAGGGCTTGATCGTCTCGAAGGTCTGGACGATGTCCCAGGGGCAACCGGTCTCGGGATTGCGAAGGGCTGCCATGATCTCGATCAGGCGGGAAATGTCTTTGGAGGCTTCCATCGTGTTCTGGCCGATCGTGTCAGTTCAACGGAATGTCGTTGTCGCCCTTGGACGACTGGTAGCTTTCGGAAAGCGCGTCGTAGCGCTGCTTGATCCGCGCCGTCTGCGCCTTCAATTCGGCCTTTCTGGCGTCGCCCTCGGTCTCGACCAGATCGGCGATCGCGAAACTATTCCAGAAGGCGTTGCTGCGACGGTAGCCGCCGGGCTCGAGCCCGAAGACTTCCTTGAGGATTTTCAGGTCGTGCGGGATTGCGAAGGCGTCGCGGGAATCCTCGTGGCTGAAGAAATAGTAGAAATTGTCGAAGCCGGCCCAGGTGATCGCCGACATGCACATCGTGCAGGGTTCGTGCGTCGAGAGGAAGATCAGGTCCTTGGTGGCCGGCTTTTCGCCCAGCTCGTAGAACCGCTTCAGCGTGTGCACTTCGCCATGCCAGAGCGGGTTTTCCAGCTCGTTGTTGGTCTCGGCGACCACGAGCGAAAGGTCCGATTTGCGCAGGATCGCGGCGCCGAAGACCTTGTTGCCGAGGCCGACGCCACGTTCGGTCATCGGCAGAATATCGTGCTCCATGACATCGAGCAGTCGGGCGGCAATGGTGGTGTCGGACATGGTGTTCTCCTTGTTGCCGGCACTGTATCGCCGGTGCCGCGCGAGGCAAACGAGGATTCTTGGCCGCGCCCGAATTTGTCACAGGCTTTGTGCCGCGTTGCAGCGTGATTCATCGTGCCACGCGCGCTGCATCGGTGAGTTTTGCTCAAATCATTGACATGCCGGGTAAAACAATACGCGGTCGTAGCGGGTTTGGAATTTATGTTTCTTCATTTGGCTGGTCCGGTGGTGCATATTCCGGCAACTTCGAAATGGATTGATGATGCCTTCCAAGAGTGAGCAACTGTCGGTTTTTCCTGCCTTCGTTCGTGTCGAAGGCAAGATTGCGGCTGTCTTCGGCAATGGTGATGAAGCCTTCGCCAAGGTGCGCCTGCTGTCGAACACCAAGGCCCGGATCGTCGCCTACACGGATCGCCCCGAGGCCGATTACCACGCGCATCTGATCGCCAACCGCATCGAGACCGTGCGCTCGGCCTTCGCGCCCGGGCAGGTCGATGGCGCAACGCTAGTCTTTGCGGCCACAGGCCATGCCGCCGCCGATGGCGCCATCGTCGACGCCGCGCGCGCCGTCAAGATCCCGGCCAATGCCGTCGATCAGCCCGACTACTGCGATTTCTACACTCCGGCGCTCGTCAATCGCGCGCCCGTCGCGGTTGCGATCGGCACGGAAGGGGCAGGGCCCGTTCTCGCGCAGATGATCCGCGCCCAGGTCGACCAGCTGCTGGCGCCGTCGCTCGGCCGCCTCGCGGAACTGGCGGTCAGCTATCGCGGTCGCGTCGAGCATGCGCTTGAGAAAGGCGCCACGCGCCGTCTCTTCTGGCGCCGTTTCTTCTCCGGCGCGGTGGCGGATGCTGTTTCCAACGAGAACATGCCGCAGGCACAACGCCTTGCCGACGAGCTGTTGCTTTCCGCCGACAAGGCCGAGGGGCGTATCTGGCTGGTCGGCGCCGGCCCGGGTGCAGCCGACCTCCTGACGCTGCGCGCCCAGCGCGTGATGATGGAAGCCGATGTCATCGTCTATGACGCATTGGTGCCGCAGGAAATCGTCGATATGGGCCGACGCGATGCCGAGCGCCTGTCTGTCGGCAAGCGCAAGGGCTGTCATTCCAAGTCGCAGGAAGAGATCAACGATCTGCTCGTCTATCTCGGCCGCGAGGGCAAGCGCGTCGTCCGTCTGAAGTCGGGCGATCCGCTGGTCTATGGCCGCGCCGGCGAAGAAATGGCCGCATTGCGTGCCGCCGGTATCGCTTATGAAGTCGTGCCCGGAATCACATCTGCTTTCGCAGCCGCCGCCGATTTCGAGCTGCCGCTGACGCTGCGCGGCGTCGCCTCGTCGCTGGTCTTCACGACGGGCCACGATCTGACCGGCGATGTGCTTCCCGATTGGGCGAGCCTTGCCGTTTCCGGTGCCACGATCGCCGTCTACATGGGGCGCACGGTCGCCGCATCGGTCGCTGAGCGCCTGATGCGCGCCGGCATCGCGCCGGAAACGACGGTCGCCGTTATCGAGAACGCCAGCCGCGCCGATCGCCGGCTGCTGCACGGTACGCTGCGCGATCTGCCCGATCTGCAGAACCGTGATGAACTCACCGGACCTGTCATGGTCATCATCGGCGACGCCGTTGCCGGCGCCAATTTCGAACTGTCCGAACCGCTGGTGCGTGCACGCGCCCGGTCCGATGAACTGCTAAGGAGCTGACTATGGGAGACAAGGTTCTGACCGCCAACAGGCTGACCGACGGCATCGCCGTCTGGCTCGATGCCAACGGCACATGGGTGACGTCGCTGCAGGATGCGCTGGTCGCGCGCCATGCCGAGGCCGTTGCCGCGCTGGAGGCGATCGGCAAGAAGTCCTATGCCGACAATCTGGTGGTCGATGTCGCCGTGGTTGACGTGCAGGAGACCGATGGTGTTCTCTGGCCGCTGCGCCTTCGCGAGCGCATTCGTGCACAGGGTCCGACCATGGAATACGCGCCGGGCTACAAGCCCGCCGATCCCGCATTCATTGCAGTCTGAGGAATACGATGTACCGTTACGACGAATTTGACCACGCCTTTGTCGCCGAGCGCGTCGCGCAGTTCCGCGATCAGGTTGAGCGCCGTCTGTCCGGCGAGCTCGCCGAGGATGCGTTCAAGCCGCTGCGCCTGATGAACGGCGTCTATCTTCAGCTGCACGCCTACATGCTGCGTATTGCCATTCCCTACGGTACGCTGAACTCCAAGCAGATGCGCATGCTGGCCCATGTCGCGCGCACCTACGACCGTGGCTACGGCCACTTCACCACGCGCCAGAACCTGCAGTTCAACTGGCCGAAGCTGTCGGATATGCCCGACGTGCTGGCCGAGCTTGCCACCGTCGAGATGCACGCGATCCAGACCTCGGGCAACTGCATCAGAAACGTCACCGCCGACCACTTCGCTGGTGCCGCCGCCGATGAAGTCGCCGATCCGCGTCCCTATGCTGAAATCCTGCGCCAGTGGTCTTCCGTCCATCCGGAATTCTCCTTCCTGCCGCGCAAGTTCAAGATCGCCGTCACGGGTGCTGAGCGCGACCGCGCCGCGATCCAGGTCCACGACATCGGCCTGCACCTGAAGAAGAACGACAAGGGCGAGATCGGCTTTGCCGTTTATGTCGGTGGCGGCCAGGGCCGTACGCCGATGATCGCCAAGCTGATCAAGGACTTCCTGCCGGAAGAGGACTTGCTGTCCTACACCACCGCCGTCATGCGCGTATATAACCTGCACGGCCGCCGCGACAACAAGTACAAGGCCCGCATCAAGATCCTCGTCCATGAAACGGGCGCCGAAGAGCTGGCCCGTCAGGTCGAGGTCGAGTTCGCGGCACTGAAGGACACCGAGCTGAAGCTCCCGGAGGCCGATGTCGCCGCCATCACGGCTTACTTCGCACCGCCGGCTCTGCCGCAGCGTGCCGAAGGCTGGGAAAACCTCGCGCGCTGGAAGAAGGCCGATCCGGCGTTCTCGCGCTGGGTCCACCAGAACGTCCAGCCGCACAAGAACCCGGACTACGGCATGGTGACGATCTCGCTGAAGCCGATCGGCGGCATTCCGGGCGACGCCTCCGACAGCCAGATGGACGCGGTGGCCGATATCGCCGAGGAATATGCCTTCGACGAAATCCGCGTCAGCCATGAGCAGAACCTCATCCTGCCGCATGTCGCGCTGGCCGATCTCGAAAGCGTCTATCGCGGCCTCGTCGCCATCGGTCTTGCCGAAGCCAATGCCGGCCTGATCACCGACATCATTGCCTGTCCCGGCTTGGACTACTGCGCGCTCGCCAATGCGCGCTCCATCCCTGTAGCGCAGGAAATCTCCAGGCGTTTCGGCAACCCCGAGCGCCAGGCCGAGATCGGCGAGCTGAAGATCAAGATCTCCGGCTGCATCAACGCCTGCGGCCACCACCATGTCGGCCATATCGGCCTCTTGGGCGTCGAGAAGAAGGGTGCGGAGCTCTATCAGATCACGCTCGGCGGTTCCGGCGACGAGCACACCTCGATCGGCGAAATCATCGGCCGTGGCTTTGAGCCGGAGAAGGTAACGGATGCGATCGAAAAGATCGTCGATACCTATCTCGGCCTGCGCAACGATCCGTCCGAAATCTTCCTCGATGCCTATCGCCGCGTCGGACCGCAGCCCTTCAAGGATGCGCTCTACGGTGATTCCAAGGCGGAGGCTGCGTGATGACCAGGATCTGGAGAGAAACCGGCTTCGTCGACAACGACCCGTGGGTCATCGAGACCGAAGAAGTGAAGGCGGGCGAGGGGCAGAAGCCTCTGCTGAGCCTCGAGGAACTGGTGACAAAGGCAGACGAGAGCAATGAAGTCGGCTTCGGCGTGCTGATCAAGCCGGCTGACGACGTGCGCAAGCTGGAGCCCTATCTCTATCGTCTGGAGCTGGTGGCCGTGGCGTTTCCGGCCTTCAACGACGGCCGCGCCTTCAGCCATGCCTCGCTGCTGCGCGAGCGTCTCGGCTACACCAACGAGCTGCGCGCCGTCGGCGATGTGCTGATCGACCAGGTGCCGCATATGCTGCGTTGCGGCATCGATAGCTTCGCTGTAACCAACGAGACTGCGATAAAGCGTCTCACCGAAAAGCGCCTGCCGGAGATTCCGCATTATTATCAGCCGACTGCGCGTGACGCGGAGCCGGGCAAGAGCTATAGTTGGCGCCGTCAGGCGAAGCCGGCGGCATAAGGCCGGCTCGCCGTTTCAGAATTTGCGGAACGGTGCAATGAAGACTTTCGAAATCGCGGTGATCGGCGGCGGACTGGCCGGAATGATCGCCGCAATCGCCCTTGGACGCGGCGGACGCAACGTTGCACTCGTTGCGCCGCCGGCACCAAGGGAAGATCGCCGGACCACGGCGCTGATGGATCAGTCGATCCGCTTCATCGACCGGCTGACGCTCTGGGAGCGCCTGCGTCCGTCGTCCGCGCCGCTGTCGACCATGCGCATCATCGACGGCACAAACCGGTTGCTGCGCGCGCCGACCGCGACCTTCCGCGCCGCCGAAGTCGGGCTCGAAGCCTTCGGCTACAACTTTCCCAACAAGGCATTGATGGAAGTGCTGGAAGCGGCCGCGGCCTCCGAGGGTAACATCACGCGCTTCACGGCCTTCGCGGATGTGATCGATGTCACGGAAGACGCCGTCTCCATCTCGCTCGACAACGGCGAAACGCTTACCGCGGACTTCGCGATCGGCGCCGATGGCCGCAAGTCGAAGCTGCGCGAAACCGTTGGTATCGACGTCAAGAAATGGTCCTATCCGCAATCGGCCATGGTGCTGAATTTCGAGCATTCCCTGCCGCACGAAAACATCTCCACCGAGTTCCACACTGAAAACGGCCCCTTTACGCAAGTGCCACTTCCCGGCAATCGCTCCAGCCTCGTCTGGGTACAGAGCCCGTCGGATGCTGAGACGCGCAGCGAGCTTTCGCTGGCCGAGCTTGGCAACGTCGTCGAGGAACGCATGCAATCGCTGCTCGGCAAGGTGACGGTCGAGGAGGGTGTGCAGATCTGGCCGCTGTCGGGCATGATGGCGCATCGCTCAGGCAAGGGCCGGGTAGCGCTGATCGGCGAGGCCGCCCACGTCTTCCCGCCCATCGGCGCGCAGGGGCTGAACCTCAGCTTGCGCGATGTCATGGCGCTGACCGATATTCTCTGTGACCGACCGGAACTGCCGATATCAAAGGACGCCGGCAGCCAGTTCGACCGCAAGCGCCGCGTCGATATCATGACCCGCACGGCGAGCGTCGATGTGCTGAACCGTTCGCTTCTTTCCGATTTCCTGCCGATGCAGGTGCTGCGCGCAGCCGGCCTGCATATCCTGGCCGCCGTGCCTCCGTTCCGCAGCATGGTGATGCGCGAGGGTGTCGAGCCCGGACGCGGCCTGCGCGCCATCCCGGATGCGATCAAGGAACATCTACGTCGGAAGAAAGCCTGACTTCATCGCGATCAAAGGCGTGACTTACGCCCACTCCTGCTGGTGCGAGTGTGACGCCCAACTGATGGGTGTGGCGCCCTGCAGGACGTGAGGT
>NZ_DDHH01000136.1:13897-18348 GCF_002338015.1 Rhizobium sp. UBA1881 | reverse complement strand
CCTGCAGGACGTGAGGTGTGTGCCGTGGGCCCTTGGCCGGGCGTCGAAACGCCCGAAATTGTATATGAGAAGCACCACGCCGAGGGCGATGAGAACGGCCGAGACGAAGTCCGGTATTTGAAACGGGCTGGAAACGGCCGCCGCCGCCAAAATGAAGAGTAGGATGCTTGCTGCACAGAGACGGCAATGTGTGGATTTCAGGAACTGCTTCATTCTTGCTTCAACGGAAGTGGTTGGTCGGTATTGGGTTTGCCCGAACACCCGGTGGGTAGCTGTCCGAGCAGGACGAGGTTAGCGCCATGCCCAGACAGGAAACCGATCGCGCGGTCATTTGAGGGTGTGGTCGAAGTATTCCACCGTTCGCTTCAAAAGCTCTTCGCCCGCTTCCTTCGTCACTTTCGGATCATCCGAGACGAAACCGTGCTGCAGGCCTTCCACATAGTACGTGGATACGGCCACGCCATTCTCCTTTAGCTTCTTTTCGAATTCAGTCGATTGCGCGAAGGGAACGACCTTATCGTCGCGGCTGTGAGCCAGGAAGAAGGACGGTGCGTGGGCATCCACATAGGAAATCGGGCTGGCCGTCTCCAGAACGGTGTTGGTGCAATAGCCCGGATTGCATTCCAGCAGGCGTGAGCGAGGGTGGCCGTTCTGAGCGGGCGTAGGGGCTGGTTCCATCGCCTTGAAATCAAACACGCCGTTCCAGATGGCTGCGGTGTTCACGCAGGTGGACGTAGTGGGCGTCTTGTCTCTGACGCGAGTAAGCGTATTCGAGTTGCAGGCGACGGCGGCAAGTGCCGCGAGCTGTCCGCCGGACGAGCTTCCCCAAATGCCGAACTTTTCCGGATTGATTCCATACGATGTGGCGTTGTCTTTCAGGAAACGAATTGCAGCCTGAACGTCGTCATAAGGGGCCGGAAAGGGTGCCTCGCCGCTGAGGCGATGTTCCGCTGATGCCACGACATAACCCTTCGCCGCGAGGTCTGCCAGAACCGACGGGAAGTCGGCGAACTTCCCTTGAGCCTGGCGGTTGCCACCTTCCCACGCACCGCCGTGAATGAATAAAATGACGGGTGCCGGGGCCGTTGTCTTCGGATTGCGATAGATATCGAGCCGCAGCGGGCGATATCCCACCTCGGTCGAATAGGTCACGCCGTTATAAGCCAGCGTGCCATTCGGAAACTCGACAGGATGCGTCTGAAGGAAGTTCTGCGGCTTCGCCTGTTCTGCGGAGGCGAGGCCGGTCATGCCCGTCATCAGCGCGATCGTCGCGACTGCCAGGGCTCGGCCAAGGGGATGAGATCGAAATGGTGACATGAAATCTCCTTTGCGTTTAAATCAGTGGAAGGAAAGCGATAGGGCCGCAGCCAGAAACGGTAGTGGAGCTGCGGCCGCCAGACGCACGACGACGAAGCGCCTGCCCATCAACGGCAGTTCGTAGGTGAGGATGCGATGCACCGCGAACACGGACCAGCTGGTGAGCAGCGCGATCATCTGGGCTCTGCCGGCGTCCATCTGGAACATCGCGAAGGCGATCGGAAACGCGACCATCGGGCCGCCGGGGATGAAGCCGCCCAAGGCGGAGGCGACGATAACCCCCAGCAATCCGCTGTCCCGGCCAAGCAGCGCCGACACGACTTCGGCGGGCAGAAGCCGGCTGACGAACGCGGCGATCAGCAGCCCAAACGGCAGGCTGATGAGAATGCTTCCCGCCTGATTGCGAACATTTGCCACCAGTTCGCCGAGCCTGTCGGGATGCCGAAGTGCGATCAACCCAATGAGAAGCGACGCGACGCCGATCAGGATGATGGTTCCACTATCCAGCATGGGATTGCTCTCCCGAAGCGCGGTAGCGAGCCGCGATCTCTCTCGCGAGAAAACCGGCGACGAAAGGAAGTGGAATGCTGACGACAAAGCGCAGCACCGCGAAGTCCAGCCCGAGCATGGGGATCTCCCAGATCAGCAGGCGGCTCACGCTGCTGGCGGCCCACGCCGTGAGAAACGCGATCAACGCTCCCGTGTCCGCGCCGGCTTTTGAAAGGCTGAGCACGAGCGGAAACGAGGCATAGGGACCGCCTGGTGTCACCATCCCGAGCGCTGTCGCTATGCCAAGGCCTCGAAACCCGGAATTCTCGCCGAGCCACCGGGAGACCTTGTTCTTTGGAACAAGGATGCCGACTGCGGACGCGATCACCAGCCCCAGGACCAGTTCAACGGCCAGCGCGATCAGCTCCGACCACGCATCGCTGATGCTGTTGACAACCGCCTGCGGTCCGCGCAGCGCATAGCAGAATGCGCCGGCAACCACGGCAACCGAGAAAAAGGTAGCAAACATTCGGGCATGCTTCGCCCTGCCGCTCGATCGACGAACGGCGCCGGCTTCTTTCGAAGACATGGAAACTCCTAAAGGGGGTGCACCACGAAAGGCGCGGCGTGGATCAATCGCTTCCGTGCGCGACAGCTCGGTCGGGGTCTGCGGACCATGCCGAGAACGATCCGACGAATAGCCGTGCGTCTATACCTGCGGATCGAAGCGCCAACGTCTCCAGCGCTCCGCCGACGCCACCGCCGCAATAGACGCCGATATAATCCGCACTGTCGGCGCCGCGGGCGTCAAGAACCGCGCGAACCTCGTTCGGCTTCAACACAAGACCGCCAGCATCGAGAAGCGTGGACGACGGCAGGCTCCGCGCGCCGGGGATGTGACCGCTGCGCGGGGATCCGTCGCCGGCGTATTCGGCGCCACCACGCGCGTCGAACACAGGTCCGCCCGCCTTGATGTATCCAGCGACCTCGTCTGCCGAAAGCGTAGGTAGCCCACCCGCCTGGGCGATCGTGAAGGTGCCGGGGACCTCCGGCGGCGGTTCACCATCGGTTTTCCCGCCGGCGGCTTTCCAAGCGGCAAGACCACCATCCAGATATCGTACATCGGGCAAACCGGCCCACTTGAGCACAAACCAGGCGCGTGCTGCCGCGGCAGGCGTGCGGTCGCTATAGGCCACGACAAGCGTTTCCGGCCGAATGCCCCACTGGGTCACATTGCGCTGAAGATCTGCAATCTCGGGCAGGGGGCGCGAGCCGTTCACCCCACCACCCTTGCCTTGCAGCTGTGTCTTGAGATCGACATGATGTGCGCCGGAAATGTGCTCGTTGTCGTAATCGCTCCGAAAGTCCTGCTGCTTGGGACTGAAGCGAACGTCGAGGAAGACCACATGGCGTCCGGAGGATTTCTCCGAAAGCGCGTCCGCGGCGGAAATGATGTTGGTGGCGAAGGCGTCTGGGCGGCCTGTCATAGGGGTCCCTTTCAGTTCTTCTCGAGGCCGAGATGGCCGAGGAGCGTGGAGGTCTCGTACTGTGTGCGGAATATTCCCCTGCGCTGCAGCTCCGGCACCACCAGATCGACGAAGGCGGCAAGCGGCTGCGGCGAGTAGGGCGGAAACACCTTCACGCCGTCGAACTCGCGGTTTTCGAAGCGCTCGTGAATCCATTCCGCGACATCGCGACCGCTGCCGACCACCGGGGCCTGATTGCCTGGGAAGTTGGCGATGTAGTTATGCAGGTCGCGGAACGTGACGTTCTCCCAGTCGCCATAGGCGTCCAGCGCGAGTTCGAGCGCCCAGAGCTTGTCGGCCGCCTGTCCGGGCTGCCCGTTGAAGTTCGGCGTGCGTTGCGCGGCCTCGCGCTTCAGCCTGTCGTAGTCGACGACGCTCAGCACCTTATCCGTCGGCGCAGGAGCGCCGAGTTCCAAGCCAAGGAAACCGACGACGGCTTTCGGCGCGTATTCGTTCAGCGTGAAGTTCTGAACTTCCCGATACTTGGCCTTCGCCGCGCGAGTGGTCTCGTCGACGAAGAACGTGAACCCCGGCAGGATGAACTGATCCGCCTCGGTGCGACCGTACTTCGGCAGGCGACCCTTGATTTCGTTGTAATAGGCCTTGTTCCAATCGCGACCGCGATAGGGACTGAAGCGGATGTCAGCATATTTGGCGCCAAGCTCGAAGGATTCGTCGCTTGTCCCGGCGTGAATAACGGGAATTCTGCCCTGCGGCGGTGGGGGGATGTTCAAGGGGCCGCGCACGGAGAAGAACCTGCCCTCGTGATCGATGCGATGGCCCTTCGCAGGGTCGAGGAAGATGCCGCGTTCCCGGTCGTCGACAAGCCAGTCAGGCTCCCAGCTGTTCGTCAGCGCATTGAAGACCTGGAGGAATTCGTCTGCATGGGCGTATTTCTCGGCCGCCAGCGGATGCTCTTCGCGTGAGAAGTTCTTGGAAGCATCGGTGCCGGCGACGCCGGTGACGACGTTCAAGCCCGTTCGTCCGCGGCTGAGATGGTCCAGCGAGACGATGGCGCGCGCCGTGTTGTAGGGGTCCGAATAGGTGATGTTGATGGTGACGACGATGCCGATCTTCTTGGTCAGGGCAGCGGCGTAGCCGCCGAGAGCATAGCCCTCG
>NZ_DDHH01000136.1:11711-13885 GCF_002338015.1 Rhizobium sp. UBA1881 | reverse complement strand
CGATTCCGGATCGCTCTTCACGGCGTTGCCGATGAAGTAGTAGTCGAAGAGGCCGCGCTCGGCGGTCTGGATGGTGTCCGCCATGAACTCGGGATCGACGGTTCCGGTATTGCTCGCCTCCGGCAGCCTCCAGGCGGTCCTATGGTGTCCGGTTGGCCAGATCGAGTATCCGATCTTCAGTTGGCGCTTGTCTTTGGTCATCTTGAATTCCTTCAAAGCCCCGCAGGCGCAGCCGGTCGGGCCGGCTGCGTGCTGGCTTGATGCATGTGATTTACTTTGCGGTCGGCAGCAGGTGGTCGGCGATGGAGACACCAGCAGCGACCTGATCTGGTGCCGCGGCAACGCCCGAGTCGATCCATTCCTGCGTAGCGGCAACGTCCACCGGGCCGGCGACATACTTGGCTGTCGTCAGAAACGCGAGGTTCTTCAGCTTCTGCGGATCGCCGGCGGACAGTTCGTTAAAATCGAGCTTGTCGAATTCCTTGGCGAGCTCGACGCGCCTGGCCTCGTCCTGGCCGTTGTACCAGGCAGCGAATTCCTTGTAGGCGTTGGCGAAGGCTTTGGCGGTATCCTCATTCTTGGCTGCCCACTCGGTCGTCGTCCACCAGCCTGCTTGCAGCGCTGCCGGGTTCTGGTACTTGGCGCTATCCGGGTCGATGATCGACCGGAAGTGATATCCAGTTCCGACACCGTCGTTGAGATAGGCGACCTGGAAGCCCAGTGTCTGGATCGCGTCCACCGCGCCATTCTGCAATGCTTCAGGAAGCGCGCTCACCTGCTTGATAACGCTGAATTTTACGTCCTTCGCGGTTAGCCCGTTGCCGTTCAGGAACTTGTATGCAAAGACCCGGAAGAAGGGCACGCCACCGAGACCGAGCGTGCGTCCCTTGAGGTCCGCGATGGTCTTGATGTCGCTGTCTTCCTTGACCAGGAAATTCACAGCCGGGCTCGGATGGTTCGCGCCGGCGACGAGCTTGATGTCGAAGCCGTTATGGATGGCGTTCACGCCCGCGAAGGTGTCGGCATAGGCAATGTCCGCGCTTCCCCCTTTGACCGCGGCTATCGTTTCCGTGCCTGTCGCAAGTGGAACCAGTTCGACCTTCAGGCCGTGCTTCGCGAGAAAGCCTTCCTTCTCGGCGATCGGGATATTGTAGGTCTGCGGCGTTAGCGCGATGCGAATGGTCTTCAGCTCTTCCGCGAAAACAGAGCTTGAGGCGAGCGTGGCGACGACCGATACGGAGATCGCGAGAACCTGGCGGCGATAAATGCTCATTATGATCTTCTCTCAAATGAAGGGCGGGAAAGTTTATGCGGCGGCTTCGGTCGCTGTCGTCTGCTTGCGCAGGGCGGGCGCAACCTCGTTCGCCAGGATTTCAATCGCGCGAACCTGATCGGCCTGCGGGACAGCGCGCCAATCGATCTGGAAGATGTGCCGGTCGTGGCCGATGCGCGCTCTCTGGTGCGCGAGCTTGGCAATCACGTGTTCGGCGTCCCCAACGATAATGTTCGAGTTCAGATCCGCTGCCGTCTCTTCGAACTGCTCGCGCGTCGGCGCCGGCTTTCCACGGTTGAGGCGCATGTTGGAAACGTAGGCCTGGTAGTGCGGGAAGAACGTATCGAGCGCCTTTCGTCGATCGTCGCCGATATAGGCGTGAGCGCTGAGCGCCACTTTCAGGCGCTCTGGTTTCCATCCGCGTTCGGCACCCTTGTTGCGATAGGTCGCGACGAGGCCGGCCAGTCGGTCGAATTCTGTGGCCGGCGCGCCGGTCTGAACCGATAGTCCAAGCCGCGCGGCTCTTTCGAAGCTCTGCTCGGTCAAGCCCGTTGTCTGCCAGATGCTGAGGTGCTCGCCATATGCGCGCGGCCAGACGATGAGGTCCTCGAGTGGGGGCCGGCTCTTGCCCCCGAATGTTATCTTTTCAGATGCATCGATCGCCGCGATGAGTTCGATCTTCTCGTCATAGATCCATTTCCGATCTTCATAGTCGACGCCGAAGAGGTCGTAGGATTCGAGGAAAACGCCGCTTCCCAGTCCGATCTCCGCGCGACCCGCGGAGATCTGGTCGAGTGTGGCGAACTGCTCATAAAGCCTCACGGGATCGTCGGTGGTCAAAACGATCGTCGCCGTGCCAAGCTTGATCGTCTTGGTGCGGCTGGCTGCGGCGGCAAGAACC
>NZ_DDHH01000136.1:0-11629 GCF_002338015.1 Rhizobium sp. UBA1881 | reverse complement strand
GAACCGTTGAGCACGCGCTGACGGAGAAATCCGGGCGATGATGTTCGCCGACACCGTAGAAGTCTAGACCCAGCCGATCTGCGAGTTCGATGCGGTCGATAAGGTCGCGAAGGCTTTCATGCGCGGACTGGCGTGCACCTGTCAGGGGGTGAGGGTAGGTGTCGCCGAAACTGAAAATGCCGATTTCAAACATGTCATGAACTCTAGTTGGCGTCCCGAAGCGACCCGCGACGACGCGCGAGGTAGCTTTCCAGGAACAGGAAGATTGCGTTGATGGTGTATCCGACGAGCGCCACGAGAACGGTGGCAGCGAGCAGCTTGCGTATGTTGAAGGCCTGCTGTGCTTCGAGGATGTAGTAGCCGATGCCGTCATTGCCTGCGACCATGCCGACGACGACTGACATCATCAGCGAGGTGCCGAGCGCCTGCCTGATGCCGACGAGAATGTAGGGAGCCGCAGCGGGCAGGGCGACTTCCCATTGGGTGGCCCACCATCCCAGTTGGAACGTCTGCGCCGTCTCCTTCAGCGTTCGCGAGAGGCTCCTTGCGCCGGCATAAGCAGTCATGAGCAGCGGAAACACGGCCGACAGCAGGAAGACGAGGATTTTCATCAGATCGCCCACGCCGAAAAAGAGAATGAGCACGGGTATGATTGCGGTCGTCGGCTTGGCCCGGGCGATCTCAATGACAGGCTCCAGCAATGCCCACACGAGACGAACGCGGCCCATGAGGAAGCCCAGACCGACACCGATGGGAGCGGCAATCACGAACCCGATGCAAAGCAGGCGAAGCGTGTCGAGCATCGCCTTCAGCAGATCGCCGCCCCATAGCTCGACGGCGAGCGTTTCGCCGATCAGGGCTGGCGAGGAAACGGTCGGATTGTAGTCGACCCAAGCCGAAATCTGCCACGCCGCAATGAGGCAAGCCAGGACGGACCATCCAAATCCGCGGCTGCGCAGGAAGTGTCGCACCAGGCGTGGCGCGGCCGCTTTGCTTGAGCTCTGCTGCCTGCCCAGCCTCTCGATCGTTCGGTCGTCGGTGAATTCGTCGCGTGTTCCGAGCAGCGTCATCTCGCACCACCCAGCACAAGTTCGAGTATCTCTCGGCGCAGGCGAAGGAATTCCGGCGTTTCCCTGGTCGCGACCTGATCGCGCGGGCGGGGGATTGGTACGGTGAGGTCGCGTGCTATCCCGATCCCGCCTTCGCCCATGACGACAACCCGGTCGGCGAGGTAGAGCGCTTCGTCGATGTCGTGCGTGACAAAGACGATAGTGATGCGACGCTCTTGCCAGATCCGAAGCATCAGATCCTGCATGCTCGCGCGGCTTAGCGCATCGATCGCACTGAATGGTTCGTCGAGCAGCAGGATTTCTGGCCCGGAAGCGAGAGCGCGCGCGATGGCGAGGCGCTGCTGCATTCCACCCGACAGTTCCGAAGGATAAAGAGCGGCGGTACCGGGAAGACCCACTTCGTTCAGAAGACGATCGATCTGGCTTGCTCTGTCGCGTGAATTTCCGGTGCGCTGCGAGCTTGCCGGCGTGAACGCATGCCGCAGTCCGAAATCTATGTTCTTTGCGACGCTGAGCCACGGCAGCAGGGATTCTCCGTAGCTTTGAAACACATAGCGAACGCTTTTCACCCCGTCCGAGCCGTTGATCGAAAGAGTGCCCGAGCTCGGCGTCTCCAATCCTGCCGCCATCCGCAGAAGCGTCGATTTCCCGCATCCGGAGCGGCCGACGATCGCGACGAATGAGCCGGCGTCGATGTCGAGATCGAGCGGCTGGAGAGCCTGAACGCATCGTCCGGACGCCGAGCCATATGCCTTGCTCACCTGGCGCAGCTCTATCGCGCGCCTTGCCGCCGGTTTCTGCGGACGTTGGGCTGGTATTGGCATCATTACGTTCATCATCGATCTGCTGATAATTTTTATAATCTATGGTTTTTATAGATTATAATTATAATTATAAAAGGTCGATTTTTTCGTTCGAACGGCTTTGTCGTGGAAATTTTTCCGTATTTGGTCGCGCGACACGTCCAAAACAGGGCAGCGTGCTGCGTTGCCGAATGCAGTCAGGCCAGACGCAGCCTTAGATGCTGAATCGATCTAGCGCTTCTCATTTGCGATAGGTGACCGGCTGCCGCACGGCGCGAGGCGTCAGGTGAGGTCGGGGGAGGTGCGTTTTGCGGCTGGCGCCGCAGCTCGAGTGCTAGCCGAGCTCCATGGGCGCATCGGGATCGCTGATCCACTCTATGAGGGAGCCATCGTATTCGAGTGTGTTGGTGTAGCCGATGGCCGCCAACGCCAAGGCGCCGAGCGTCGAGGCGATGCCGCCGCCGCAGTAGGTGACGATGAGACGCCCGTCCAACGGGACGACGCTGGAGAACGCGGCTCTCAATTCCTCCGCGTCTCGCAACGTGTTGTCCGCCTCGTTGAGAAGGTCGGTGAAGGGAAGATTGACGCTGGTTGGAATATGGCCGGCGCGGCTTCTCACCGAAACGGCGCCCGAATAATCATCAGGCTTGAGCAGGCAGACGAGCGATGCCGTTCGTTCACCAGCGACGATTTCCTTCACGTCTTCCTGGAAGGCGACAAAGTCCTCAGAGCCAGTCGGCGCGTAATGCACCTTGTCGAACGCCACAGTTGGCCCCGTTTCGACCGGCAGTCCTTCCTTCTTGTATTTCTTGAATCCGCCGTTGAGAACTGCGACGTTCTCATGGCCGAAGCTCTTGAATATCCACCAGAGCCTCGATGCCCATTGACCGGCCAGTCGATCGTAGATGACCACTGTGTTGTCCGTTCGGATGCCAAGCGAGCCGCAGGCGGCGCTGAATTGTTCCCGCGTCGGCCGCGTGAACGGCAGCGCGGCTTGCGGATCGGAGAAGCGAAGGAAGAGATCGGCGTACCGAGCGCCGGGGATACGTCCCTCATGCTCGAATTCATCGACGCCACTGCGAAAACGCGAAGCAGGTGCGTTCGGTGTCCCGCGCTCCATGAAGATCGTCGGTTCGAGAACGACGACGCGGCTGTCGTCGATATGATTTGCAAGCCAGTCGGTTGAGACGAGGGGTAAGGTTGCTTGCTCCAAAGCGAGCATCTCCTTTGAGGAAGGGGGCGGGCCGCACTTTACACGACTCCCAAAAATTATAATAATAATTCTAGTTGGTTTGCTGCACTTCGCAAGCCTGAGATGGAGTAGGGTGGCAACGTCTGCCCGACCAGAAGGTGCTGATGTCCTCTTCGTCGCAAGAAAAGAGCCAGGGTTTGTTTTCGGCGAGACGGTATGCGGAAGACGTGCGCTCGAACGCCATAGCCGCAGTCGATGAGCGCAGGCTGAAAAACCCGATGGACCGCACGATCTATCGGGAAGTGGCGGATGAGTTCAATATCGGCGAGCAGTCCCTGCGGCTGTGGGTCAAGAAGCATGACGCCGACAGCCGAGATGTAGCCTCCAGAGACGGGGGTGAGGCTGAGGAGCAAGTCGAACGCCCGGCGAAAAACCTGACGCACGCGCAGCTCGAGGCGGAGGTTCTCAGTCTTCGCAAGAAGATAGAGAAGCTTCAGGCCGAAAACGACGTCCTCAAGAGAGCCTTTGTCGTCTTCTCATCCGAATGGGAAAAGTGAGCCATTTGATGAACCTGTCACTAGAATTATAATTAGATTCTAGAGCCGTCCATTCCATGTTGCAGTCGTTTTGTGACGCGACCCGCTCAAAAATAGCAGATTTTGCTCCCCTTCGCCGACAATTTAGAACTCTATCGATTTTATAGTATATTAAAATTATAGATTATATATGTGAAGCATCCGCTTCGATTTTTCATTCGACGACCAAGTTCGAGGGTGATGTCGGTCTGACATCGAACCGGGAAGTCGTCCTATTTGGGGATATCCATACTATGAGTATCAAGAGCCTTCTCATCGGCTCCACGGCTGCACTTGCAGCTTCTTCTGGCGTGTATGCGGCCGACGCGATTGTCGCCGCAGAGCCCGAGCCTGTAGAATATGTTCGCGTTTGCGACGCCTATGGTTCGGGCTATTTCTATATTCCAGGAACAGAGACCTGCCTGAAGATCAGCGGCTATATCCGCTTCCAGGTAGGCGCAGGCCCGAACCGCAGTGAAACTGTTGGCAATGGCTCGACCGTTGCCAATAGAAGCGATTGGGATGCGTTTACGCGCGGTCAGGTTCAGTTCACTGCCAAGAGCGACACAGAATACGGTCCTTTGACGGGCGTGATCGTTCTGCAGACGAACGCCGACAACGCCTCGTCCCAGTCGGCGATCCTCGACTCCGCCTATATCGACGTCGCCGGGATTCGTGCCGGTCTCTTCTATTCCTGGTGGGATGACGGCCTTTCAGGGGAGACCGACGAAATCGGCTCGGCCGTCACGCTCCACAACTCGCTGCGCTATCAGTATGAGACGTCGAGCTTCTATGCCGGCTTGAGCGTCGATGAACTGGAAGACGGTGTCTATCAGCGCGGCGAAAACAGCAATAACATCGGCGTGGCTTTCGCGGTCGGCGGAAAAGCCGGCATCTTCAGCTACCAGGTCACGGGCGGCTTTGATACGGACAACAACGACGGCGCCATTCGCGCGATCGCCAACGTGAAGCTCGGGCCGGGGACGCTCGGCTTGGCTGGGGTCTACTCCTCCGGCCCGAACTCCTACTACAGCAAGGCCGAATGGGTTGTCGCCGCACAATACGCGATCGATGCGACCGACAAGCTCAAGATCACTCCGGCCTTTCAGTACTTCGGCAATTACTACGGCGCGAACAAGGTCGGCGTACCCGACACGTTTAACGGCCTTGGCGATGCATGGAAGGTTGGCGTGACCGTCGATTATCAGATCGCCGACAATCTCTACGCCAAGGCGACGGTCAACTATCTCGATCCTGATCGCGGCGATGACGTGACGACTGGCTTCTTCCGTCTGCAGCGCGCGTTCTGATAAGAACGCTGACTGCAAATAAGCCCCCGATCGTGGACCTGGGATCGGGGGCTTTCACGTGCGCGTCACACGGGATCGGCGCGAATCACCCGATTTTCATCAGGATTGGAAAGGTCTGCTGAAACCAGATCGCTGCATCGCTGACGAAACCGAAGATGAAGGCGAGGCCCGTGAGTATCAGGAACACGCCCATGACTTTCTCCACCGTGCCGAGATGGCGGCGGAAGCGCGTGAGGAAGCCCATGAAGGCACCGGAAAAACCGGCGGCGATCCAGAAGGGGATGGCAAGCCCCAGCGAATAGACGGCAAGCAGGCCGGCGCCCGAGCCGACCGTTTCACGCGAGGCGGCGACGCCGAGGATGGCGCCGAGCACCGGGCCGATGCACGGTGTCCAGCCGAAGGCGAAGGCAAGCCCCATCGCATAGGCGCCTGTCAGCGTCGCCGGTTTGCCGCTCCCCTGAAAGCGCGCCTCCCGCGCCAGAACACCGATGCGGAAGACGCCGAGGAAGTTCAGGCCCATGACGATGATGATCAGCCCGCCGATCTTGGAGAGAAGATCGAGATGCTGGCGCAGCGCCATGCCGATGCTCGATGCGCCGGCCCCGAGCGCCACGAAGACGGTGGCAAAGCCGAGTGTGAAGAACAGCGCCGAAAACAGCACGCCGCGGCGCACATCCGGCGCAACCGTCACCGCCCCGCCACCCCGGAACTGCTCGACGGAAATGCCGGCCATATAACAGAGATAGGGCGGCACCAGCGGCAGTACGCAGGGCGAGAGAAATGACAGGGCGCCGGCAAGCAAGGCACTCAACAGGGAAATATCGGCAATCGACACGCGGTTCTCCGGCGCAGGGCATTCGAGCGCAGTCCTAGCGCAGCCGGTGGCCCGCCGCCAATCACCTTTTTGCGTCTCGCGTTTCAGGCGTTCGGATAGTCCAATACAACCTGTATTACCCGTGTTAATTGTCTGGCAATTCGAATGCCCTAATATACTGATCATGCGGATCAGCGTCATCACCAACTGGGCCTATGGAGTGACGGTTGTCCTGACCGTCCTCTCGGGCTCTGCCTTCATCCTGTCTGCCACAAGTGCCACCCGCGAACGGATCGCGGTCGAGGAGCATCTGGCCCTAGATGACCTAGCCGATGGACTGGCGCTGGGCGCTGAAGAGCGCACCGATGAAGCGCGCCTCTATGTCATGCGCGACGACATCAGGCATCTCGATGCATTTCAGGGCAAGGAAGGCGAGGAGCGCCGGCGCGAACGCGCGATCAAAGGCGTCCGCGATTTGGGCGCCACGCCCATCGAATTGCAGGCGCTCGAGGACGTCGAGAAAAACGCCGATGTCCTCGACAAGATCGAACAAGAGGCGATCGCCGCGTATCGCAACGGCGATCAGGCCGGCGCCCGCCAGACCCTGTTCGGCCCGGAACATGACCGACTTCAGAGTGCATTGCTCGGCGCCGTCACGCGCTTCCGCGATCTCGCGAACGTCCGCACGCAGTCGGTCATGCACGACACGCAGCTGCGCAGCGACTGGTGGGGCTTCATCGCAAAGACGCTGTTGGCGGTGACCGCGGCTCTCTTTCTGAGCGTGCTCTATTTCATCCTCAAGCGCCGCGTCGCCATGCCGTTGATGCGCATGACCGGCATCGTCAGGCGTCTGGCCAAGCAGGATTATGCGGTCGACGTGCCGCTCGATCGCCGCCGCGACGAAATCGGCGAGATGAACGAGGCCATCCATATCTTTCGCGAAAACGGTCTGGAACGCGATCGTCTGGACGCCGAGCGCCGTCGCGACCAGCAGACCAAGGACCTGATCCTGCAGATGATGCACCGCCTGCAGGCCTGTCAGGCGCAGCAGGAGCTGGCCGAAGTCGTGGCCCTCTTCTCCCCGCAGATATTCCCGGATCTCGCCGGCAACCTCTACATCATGAACGAAAGCCGCTCGACATTGTCGCGCATTTCCTCATGGCATGAGCCGCAGCGCTCCGAGCCTGTATTTCCGGCGACGGCCTGCTGGGGCCTCAGGCGCGGCCGGCCGCATGTAAGCTCGCACGAGCACGGCGACATCAGCTGCCAGCATCTCGACGAATCCGATACGATGGGACTATGCGTTCCGCTGACGGCGCAGGGCGATGTCGTCGGACTGCTCTATTTCGAGGAGCGGCCGCAGGGCCATATGGAGGCCGAGGCATCGCGGCTCTATCTGGAGCTGATCGCCGAGAACATCGGCCTCGCTGCCGCCAACCTGCAGCTTCGCGACAAGCTCACCAACCTCTCCATTCGCGACGCGCTGACGGGGCTCTATAACAGGCGCTCGCTCGACGAGGACATGAACAATCACGCACGTGATCGCGAGCTGGCGCGGCTCAGCTGCATGATGGTCGATATCGATCACTTCAAGCGCTTCAACGACGAGTTCGGCCATGACGCCGGCGACGAGGTCATGCGCTACGTCGCGCAGACCATTCTCGACACTATCGGCGACGCTGGCCGCGCCTATCGCTTCGGCGGCGAGGAATTCACGGTCCTGCTGCCTGATATCAGCGATGCCGAAGGATTCGACATCGCCGAGCGCCTCCGCTCCAATATTTGCGGTTTGGCGCTGTCGCATCGCGGCCGCATTCTCGGGCCGATCTCGGTATCGATCGGCGTTGGCTCGCTGTCGGAAGGCGCTGCCGTCCCGACCTTGCTGACACGCGCCGATGCGGCATTGCTGGAAGCGAAGGCGCAAGGCCGCAACAGGACCGTCATGGCCCCGGTATTGATGTCGGAGGAAGGCAAGCGGCGAGGCTCTGCCTGAGAACAGCAGGTAATCGTTACTTCTGCGTCGATCCCAGCCGCACCAGTACCTCATCAGGAATGTCGTAGCGTTGGATAACGTCGCGGGTGTTGCGCAGACCGCAGATTTCACGCTGCACGAACAAATCCCAGACAGCATCTACTGCCTTGCGGAGGCGCGCATCGCGTTCATCCTGACCGTGGCGCGTACCATCCCAGCCTTCGAGGTCGGACAACGCGGCCTCGGCCTTCAACCCGCTACGACCGAGCGAACTGGCGCGCTCCGCTCTCAATTCGTATTCAAGAACGTTGAAGCCGCCTTCCACCGAGAAAGGCTGCCTCAGCGACTGCGGCGGACGAACGGTCATGACCATACCCTCATGCTCGCGCTCACCTATACTGTGGGCGAGCGTAGCTCGTTTGGCGAATGCGGTGGCAGAGTAGGGGTGATCAGCTTGCCGGTAAAGATAGCCGCCGAGGCAATCGAGATGCCCCGGCCGAGAAGCTGCTCTTCGGAGTGATGGTGATAACCGAGCCGCAACGAGACGCCTTACTTGGCGGCGGCGTTGCCAACCCGGTTGCCCGCATTCTGCGTCGCGTCAACGGTGTTGGCCGCATCCTTGCCCATGCCGCGGATCGTATTGCCGCACGAGCTTAAGGCCAGCATGACGCAAAGAGCAGCCGCGATCTTCGTGGTGATGGAGGAAGTCATGTCACAATCCTTTTCGTGGAACCTGTGACACAACGCATGGATCGGCAGCTGGTTGCATTTCATTGCCGTTCACGCATAGCTGTCGCGCTATGGCTGCTCGCGCATCCCCGGCGTCGCTTCCCGCTCGTCGGCATCTTCCAGATCCGTCTTCACGATGAAGGCATCGGTATGCTGTCTTGCCGCCTCCCTGAGCGCCTCGAGGTTCGGCACATCATCACCCTCGATCTGGTCGCCGCCATGATTGATCTCATGCTCGGCCTGCGACCAGTGTTCCTCGTGCCGTCCCTCAGGTCTGCCTTCGCGCTCCCAGATGGCATGGGCGCGGTCGCGGATATCTTTTTCACGGTCTGACATGATGTTCTCCGATGTTTTCCATCGCTAGAACTGGCAGCGGGCATCAAATGTTCCGCGGGCGGCCGGGGAACCGGAAAATATAATCCCGGCTGACGGCCAGATGGTGCTTTTGGGACTTTCGATCTGTCCCAAAAGTTCGATGGTAATCTGCTAACTAATTGATTTAATGGTGAGAGCGATGGGGCTCGAACCCATGACCTACTGATTAAAAGTCAGTTGCTCTACCAGCTGAGCTACGCTCTCCCGTGCTCCGAAGCATCCCTTTAGGGCCCCCGGCTGGAAGTGCGCGGAACATATGCAGACGACCCATTGCGGTCAACTGAAAAATCCACCTTTCCTGTGCATTAGGCACATTTCTTGCGCGAGATCACGAAGCGGGCGGGGCAATGCAGCGGGAAGGCCTGCGGCTTGCGGATTGGCGATGATATGTGGGACGTGGCGATTGAGACTGTCGCCTATTGTCGATGCCCCAGGTCGAATGAGCGCATCAAATGCACGAGCAGTAATAAAGTTCCCGAAAAATATTTAAGAAAATCAATCGGTTCAATCACATTCGCGGCTTAACAAATCGATCCTTGGCCCTAAATCTCACTTATACAAGGAGATGACCATGACCAACGTGATCGAACACACCAATAGCCGCAAGGTGCTGCGTGGCCGTGCCTATAGTCTCACGGAGTTCTCGCGCAAATACCGGCTAGGCCAGGATGAAGCCGTTCGCCTGTTTGAGAAATTCGGCCCATCCGCGACCGAACTCGATCTGCTGATGGCTGCCAAGCGCCGTCCGCCAGTGTCGCTGGAATCACTTGGCGCCTGACAGGCGCCATTCGCGCCGGGGGCAGAATCACGCGTGCAATCAACGCTCGCGTAAAGTGATGTGCGGCGTACGCCCCGCGACAAACTCGAGTTTCATTACCAAGATTTCATTTCCATTTGACGTTGCTGCGTGCCAATGCGGTCAGCTTGCTAATCCTGCGTTCAGCTTCAGATCGTTATTCCCGAAGCTGACAGTCGTATTGGCTGTATTTGACCGAGGCTGCTCGCATGAACGATATCACAACGCCCAATAAACCTCAGAGCACGAAACCCAAGAGCACGGCAACCGCCGATCTCGCCGCTGTCCTTACCGCTTCTCAGCAGAAGCAGAAGGGCCGCTGGTGGAAGCGTTCGTTGGTGTCGCTGGTCGTGATAGCGGCGCTTGGGGGCGGGTTCTATCTATATTCGCGCCAGGGCGGCAGTGAGGTGAGCTACACCACGCAGCCGGTCAAGAACGGCGACCTGACCGTGCTTGTGACCGCCACCGGCTCGGTGCAGCCGACGGAGCAGGTCGATATATCGAGTGAACTCTCCGGTACCGTGCGCGATGTCAATGTCGATTATAACAGCGAGGTGAAGGCGGGCGACGTGCTGGCAGTGCTCGACACGATCAAGGTCGAGGCCGACGTCAAGAGCACGCAGGCGAAGCTCGATTCGGCGAAGGCGAACGTCGTCAAGGCGACGGCGGATCTGGAGTCGGCCAAGAGCTCCTACGATCGCTACCGCAACCTCGTCCAAAGCAACGTGACAACCCAACAGAGTCTCGAGGACGCGCGCTACAAGTACGATTCGGCCGTCGCCACGAAGGAAATCAATGAGGCCGCGGTGCTCTCGGCGGAAGCCGATCTGCAGCTCGCCCAGGTCAACCTCACCAAGTCGAAGATCGTCTCGCCGATCGATGGCGTCATCCTCACGCGCTCCGTCGATCCGGGCGCGACGGTCGCGGCGTCGCTCTCGGCGCCGGTTCTCTTCGTCATCGGCGGCGACCTCAAGCAGATGGAGTTGCAGGTCGATGTCGACGAGGCCGATGTCGGCCAGATCGCGGTTGGTCAGAAAGCGACCTTCACGGTTGATGCCTATCCGGATCGCACGTTCCCGGCCGAGATCAAGCAGATCCGCTTTGCCTCGGAAACGACCAACAACGTCGTCACCTACAAGGCCATCCTCTCCGTCGACAATGCCGATCTGTTGCTGCGCCCGGGCATGACGGCGACCGCCGACGTCACTGTCGAAGCGGTCAAGAGCACGCTCATGGTGCCGAACGCCGCACTGCGCTACGCGCCGCCGGCCACGGAAACCAGGCGCAACCGCGGCCTGTTCGGCATGTTCGCTCCGCCACGCATGGGTCCTCGCGGCGGCAATCAGGGCGGCGGCGAGACCTTGACCGGCGCCAAGCGTCGGGTCTGGGTGCTGAAATCCGGCAAGCCATCGCCCGTTGTCATCCAGGTTGGCTCCTCCGACGGCCAGTTCACCCAGGTGACGTCAGGCGATCTCAAGGAAAACGAAGCGATCATCACCGATTCGACCGAGCGGTCGAGATAGCGGCGCGCCATGACAATGCCGCCTCTCATCGAGTTCAGCAAGGTGTCGAAGATCTACGGTCGGGGTGAGGCCTCGATCCGTGCGCTCGATCATGTCGATCTCGCCATCCGCGAGCACGAATTCGTCGCGATCATGGGGCCATCGGGCTCCGGCAAGTCCACGGCCATGAACATCCTCGGCTGCCTCGATGTCCCAAGCGCCGGCGACTATCTGTTCCAGGGCATCTCGACCACCGGTTTCGACCGCGCGCAGTTGACGATGCTGCGCCGTCACATGCTGGGCTTCGTCTTCCAGGGCTTCAACCTCCTGCCGCGCACGTCGGCGGTTGAAAATGTCGAGCTGCCGCTGATCTATCGCGGCATGCCGGCCGCGGAGCGGCACCGGCTGGCGAAGGAAGCGCTTGGCCTCGTTGGCCTTGGCGGCCGTGAGAATCACAAGACGCAGGAGCTTTCCGGCGGCCAGCAGCAGCG
>NZ_DDHH01000138.1:546-15024 GCF_002338015.1 Rhizobium sp. UBA1881 | reverse complement strand
CGCGGCGGCATGGTGGGGAAGACAATGCGGGTTAGCAAGGACGGGATTGCGGAGGCTTCCAATGCGCTTTGCGGTTATCTTATCGTCGAGGCGGAGAATGCCGAGGCCGCAGCACGGCTTTTCCTCGATCATCCCCATATCACCGTCTTTCCCGGAGACGGCGTGGACATCATGCCGTTTGTGACCTGATATTTTGGTCCGCCTTAGGCGATCTTCGCCCTGTCTTCGGGACATGATATCAGCGCCGGCGTCCTGTTGATCACGCCACGGGTTCGATTGCGGCCGGCGCTCTTGGCTTCGTAGAGCAGCTTGTCGGCCCGTTCATAAAGGGTCGCGAAATCCTCGTCGCCGACGATATCCGTAAGGCCCATGCTTGCCGTCACCGGCCGTTTGAGGCCGGGCACCGTGCGGGAGACGATGGCGGGAATGGCCTGGCGGCGCAGTTCTGCCAGGGTGTCGGCGTCGTCGCCGCGCAGGAGAAGCACGAACTCCTCGCCGCCGAGGCGGTAGGCGCGAACGCTCGGCGCCGGCTGGAGCGCACTGGCCACGGCCTTCAGCACCTCGTCACCAACGCTGTGGCCGTTGATATCGTTGATCGCCTTGAAATGATCGATGTCGATAACAGCAAGGGCCGCGAAGCCTTCGGTTCGCAGCTGCTCGAATTGCAGCTCGATCGCACGCCGGTTCAGCAATCCCGTCAGCGGGTCCGTTTCGGACAGGCGTTCGAGCAGCTCGGCTTCGTTGCGGGCGCCGTCGCGCTCGCGCTTCATGGTGACGAAGCGCTCGGCCACGCCAAGCGTCGTGAACACGACCTCGCACATGCAGCCGATATAGAAGAGCAGGGTAGCGTCGGTGCTGTGCAGCCAGGGAACGATACCAGTCACCAGACGGATCAGGCCGACCACGACCATCGGCGCGTAGCCGATAGCCTGAAACCGTGCGGCACGACTTCCGCGACGCAGCGCATCGATCATCGACAGGATGAAGATCGCAAGCACCGGCGCGAAGGCGGCGGTATAGGCGCTCGACTGGATTGGGCGGGCGACGAAGGGGAAGGCGGCGTGCAAGACGCTCAGCGCTATCGCCCATGCCGCGCAATAGGGGAGCACGCGGCGCAGAAGCGGATGCATCAGGCCGGGCTCGACGAAGCTGTGGGTGAACATCGCTCCCGACGCGATGGTCATTCCGAAGATCACCGTCGTCATCCAGCTCAGGGTCATGGCCGGCGGATCGAAGAGCATGACCGCAAGGCCAGACGTTACCATGATGGTCATCAGCAGCGAGAATGTGAGCGCCGAGTGCCAGAGAACGAAGGGTTCGCGCAGCGCCCGGTAGAAGGCTGCATTGAAGATCAGGGGCATGACGAGCATGCCGGCAAGGCCTGCCAGCACAAGCATCAAGCGCATGTCGCCGATGCCGCCGGCTGCGTCCGTCGGTGCGAGATAGGCACGCTCCAGCGTCATCCGATGGCTTGGGAGGTCGATCACGGCGATCACCTGCCGCGTTTCGCTGGTCACGTCCGGCAGGGGCGCCTTGAAGTAGCCGCCGGCCATGGAGCTTTGGAGGGCTGCGGCGGGGATGGTGTCCTGGCGGAGCGTGCCATCGCGATCAATGGCAAGCAGATGCACCGCCTGAAGTGCCGCTCGCCTGGAGAGCAGATAGTGGGGAAGGGTGACGTCGGCGTTGATATCGAAGCGAAGAAGCACGCGGTCGGCATCGATGGAGTGCGCTTGATCGCCGCAGGACCATCGATCCTGGTTCCTGGCGATCGCGACCACGTCTTCCGACAGGTTGGCGGAGGCCCAGCAGGAACTGCGTGTCTCGAAGGAATCCGCCGGGGCAGCCGATGCGGCGCTGAATTGCAGCAGCATCACCAGGAACAGAAGGGCCGCCGAAAGGCTATTTCGAAATCCACTCGCAGTCATGACTTTAGCCTAGGGCGGAAAGCTTTTGATGCCGTTAATCGGGACGGGCGAAAGTCTGCCGTTGGGTTGGTTTAGCAGGCGCTTACGTTGTCAGGCAGGGAGCCCAGTCGGCCATTCACCTTAGCCAACAAATGGCCTCGCCCGGATCGCCAAGCAATGTCACAATCCTGTTCGATTTGATGTTTAGAGCGCAGGAATCGGCACAGAGGATCGTCGGATGGCAGAAGAGAAGTCGCTTGAGTTCGCGGGCGGGATCGTGGATTTCGATGCCGGGCACGGAGAGGCCGCCACCGTCGAGATGAAGGACTACAGCGACAGTCTGGAGCGCGCCAAGGCGAAGTCCGTGCGCCTCGTCGATGCGATCACCGGCGCTGCGCTCAAGAAGAAAGACGCCATCCACTTCGATGATCTGCGGCCTGCGCTGGCCGAGTTCATGCGGCAGAAGCATCCGGGGCTGCACTCGGACGATTATATCAATCGCAAGGTGGTGGACGATTATCGCGGCCAGTACATCGCCGAATTGTTGCGCGACGAACGCGGCGAGCTCTCCAACCTCGAGGACGAGGTCGTTGAGAGCCTTCGCAGCCACGATACGCTGGCCGAAAACATCGAAGAGGATTACGAGGAGCACCGCTCGATCGGCGACCGCGTGGCCGATGTCGTCGCCACCTTCGGCGGCAGCTGGACCTTCATCATCTCCTTCTGCCTGTTCCTCGCCGTCTGGATGGGCATCAATCTGCTGATGGGCGAGCGGCAGGCCTTCGATGCCTATCCATTCATCCTGCTCAACCTCATCCTCTCGACCATCGCGGCCCTGCAGGCGCCGATCATCATGATGAGCCAGCGCCGCCAGGAATCGAAGGATCGCCTGCGCGCGCTCAACGACTACAAGGTCAACCTCAAGGCCGAACTGGAAATCCGCCACCTGCACGAAAAGGTGGATCATCTTCTGAACCGGCAGTGGGAGCGGCTGACCGAAATCCAGCAGATCCAGATCGAGATGATGCTGGAACAGGCCAAGGCCGCCAACCGCGCGCTGAAGCTCAGCAAGGCGCAGAAGACCAAGACCAGTGCCTTGAAAAACCTCTTCAGCGCCGCGCCGAAGACGGACGAGACGGACGGCTAGCGCGGAGTGTTGCCGGCGGCGTTGTCATTGTACAAATGACTGAGAAGAGTCTATAAGATTCCGCTAGATAGCTGCTCCTGACGGTTCAACATCAGGTAGCGTTTTTGATGCCGATAACGGCAAATTGTGGGAGGAATAGACGATGAAAACGGTTCTCATTGCAGCAGCCTTGATCCTGTCGGCCGCGACGGCGCATGCCGCCGATACATGCGCCTCCAAGGCAGTCGACAAGAACGGCAAGCCGCTGGCAGGTGCTGCGCTGACGTCGTCGATGAACAAGTGCCAGAAGGATGCAGCCGCCGCTTGCGACATGTCCGCCAAGGACAAGAACGGCAAGGCGCTCGCTGGCGCCGCGAAGACCGCCTACACCAAGAAATGCGTGAGCGATGCCGTCGGCGGCTGACGCTGGCTGATACAAGCACGACCGCTACTGGTCGCCGGCCGTTTAGGCTTGACCGGTTATAGGGCACGTTTGTCTAGCGTCGTTCCGATCGCTGGAAGATATGGGCTGCGGATATGCGGGTTGTCCTGATCGCAGGGCCGACCAGGGTACTGAGGTTATTTATCAGCTCCTCGGCTACAACAGTCTGCTTTTTCGGCGGCAACGCCAGAAAGGGCGAGAGGCTGCGATGGAGGGCGACGAAGCGCTCGATGCTGTAGTCGTCAGCTATCTCGACATGGCAGAAGAGCCTCTCGGTAAAAGCTGCCTTCTGTAGCGGTTCGGAAAGTCCCCAAAACACCTGGGCGATCTCGTCGCGGAATTGCCTCTCGATAGGCTGAGGATAGCCGCAGCGCTGGAATGCCTCGTCCACGGCTGTGGCCTGTTGCGCCACCGGTTGGGGTTCCTTGTTCCACAGCAGTACGACAAATCCGTTCGGCGCGAGCAATTCCTCGATCCGCTGGACACCGCGTTTCTGATCGATCCAGTGAAACGCGGATGCCGCGAGAATGATATCGAACGGTCCCGCGAGATCGGCCTGCTCCAGCACGCTCGTCTGAAAGGTGATATCCGGGAAAGGAGCCAGAACGTCGCGGGCAATGGCGACGAAGTCGGCGTTCGGTTCGATGCAGGTAAATCGGCCTCCCAAGGTGGCGAAGTCCTGGGTGGCGGTGCCGGGGCCGCTGCCGATTTCGAGGATGCGGCTCTGCGGTTGCCATTCTGCAACGGCTGCCGCCGCTGTTGTCAGGGGCGCCGGGTAGCGCGGGCGGCCTTCGACATAGAACCTTGCGCCGGTGGAATACCAGCGCGCCTTTTCGTCGTCGGTTTTCTCATCGTAGATCGCCACGTTTGATCCTCCGCGTCTGGGATGGGCACAAAATAGTTCAGGGCATGGCTTTGGCTATGGCCGGTACTTCGGCTTCGGGCCGGCATGTGTCCGTCAGAGGTCGGCCGTTTTGCATCGATTACGGTCATTTACGGGCGTGCTTACCGTTGCGTACTTACGAGGGTTTTGCCTCCATGACATCATTCGGTCGTAGCATAACGCGGTGATGCCTGTCGCCAGACGGCGACGCTCGACGGAGGTTTGAATGATGACAATTTCGAAGATGTTGTTTGCAAGCCTTTGTCTTGTGGCCAGCTCAGCACTGGCCGATGGCGGGACAAGGGTGACCCCCGACAACTTCGTTCGGGCGGAAAGCGATATGTATTTTGCGGTTTCTGCCAAGGAAGCCGGCATCGGCAAGATTTTCCATCGTCGCGAACCCTTCGACGTGGAGCACCAGACGGTCGTGCGCGGCAACCGCGATACCTTGTATTCCAGTGGCGTCTTCGATCTTGATGCCGGTCCTGTGACGATCACCATGCCTGATGCGGGCAATCGCTTCATGTCGTTGATGACGGTGAATCAGGATCACTATGTGACTGGCGTGTTTCATGGCGCTGGAAGTCATACGCTCACCAAGGACGCCACCGGCACACGGTACGTCTTTGCGGCAGTTCGCACGCTGATCGACCCGGGCAAGGAAGGGGATGCCGAAGAGGTTCACAAGCTCCAGGACGCCATCAAGGTGGATCAACCGGGCGGTCCGGGCAAGCTTGAGCTGCCTACATGGGATAAGGCCAGTCAGGACAAGGTGCGCAGCGCGCTCTTGGCCCTGAACGCCACGATGGACAGCTTCAACCGGGCGTTCGGTAGCAAGAATGAGGTTGATCCCGTCAATCACCTGATCGGCACTGCAGCGGGATGGGGCGGCAATCCGGATAGCGAAGCTACCTACATCGCGGTCACGCCGGAAAAGAATGATGGGACAACGATCTATATGCTGCACGTTCCCGCAAATGTTCCCGTCGATGGCTTCTGGTCGGTCAGCCGCTACAACAGCGAAGGCTTCTTCGCTCCCAATCCGCAGAAGGCTTATTCGGTCAACAATCTGACCGCCGCCAAGGACAAAGACGGGGGGATCACGATTCAGTTTGGTGGCTGCGACGGCAAAACTGCCAATTGCCTGCCCGTTGAAGCCGGGTGGAACTACACGGTCCGGCTCTATCGGCCTCAGCCACAAGTGCTGGATGGAAGCTGGACGTTTCCTCAACCGCAGCCGCAGTGAGCGGCTACGACCCCACCACCTCAGTGTCGCTCCAGTGAAGGGAGCGACCATCGGCGGATCGAACCTCAAGCCGAGCGACTGGCGCATGTCCTTCTCTGTCCACCAGCGATGAACGAGCCTCCCCGTCGGCGAACAGGTGATCTTCACCCCATTGCCGCAGTGCAACGATAACCGGGAACAGACCGCGCCCTTTTTCCGTGAGGATGTATTCGCGGTACGCAGTACCATCCGAGGCCGGCACGGTTTCGAAAATTCCTCGCTTCGTAAGGTCGCGCAATCGGGTCGACAATACCCCCTTGCTTATGCCGAGTCCGCTCTGGAACTCGCCAAAACGACGCTTGCCATCGAATGCGTCGCGAATGATCAGAAGCGACCACCAGTCGCCAATTGCATCAAGAGAGCGCGCAACAGGGCAACCGGCATTCCACAGGCTAACCCGTTTCACCATAGGTACGGACCTCCGATTTCCAATCTGGTTCTATCTTAGAACTAGATTTGACGTGAGCCAAGTGGTTTCAACGTCCGGCCGAGTTGAGATCACGAGGAGTTGCCGATGAGCGAAAATACCGCGTATGCCGCGAATAGGGGCGTGGCCCGAGGGCTGTCGAGAGCGCAGACGCTGTTGGTCGCGGCTGCAGCAGGCATCAGCGTGGCCAATATCTATTACGCCCAACCCCTGCTTGATCTCATGGCGAACGACCTCGGCATTTCGCCTTCCAGTATCGGTCTTGTCGTCACTCTGACGCAGGTCGGATACGGGTTGGGATTGATCTTTGTCGTGCCGATCGGCGACCTCATCGATCGCCGAAAGCTCATCATCGTCCAGGGATTGCTTTCGGCTATCGCTCTTGTCGTCGTCGCGACGGCTGGAGCGAGAACGACACTGCTCGCCGGTATGGGGGCGGTCGGATTGTTGGCGGTTCTCGTCCAGACGCTCGTTGCACACGCCGCAGCGTTGGCGACGCCGGCTCAACGTGGCAGCGTGGTCGGCACGGTCACCAGCGGCGTCGTCACGGGCATTCTCGCCGCGCGATCCGTTGCCGGCACGATTGCCGACTATGGCGGATGGCGGACGGTCTATCTGACTTCCGCGCTGCTCACGGTCGCGATGGTCGCTGTCCTCGTGAAGGCGCTGCCACGGCAAGAGGTGGAACGGCATCCGGATACGTATCTCGACGCTCTCCTTTCGGTTCCGCACACGTTTGTGCGTGAGCCGGCCCTGCTGTTTCGTGGCGTACTCGCGCTCCTGATCTTCGCATCCTTCAGCACATTCTGGACAGCGTTGGTGCTTCCGCTCAGCGCTCCGCCATTTTCCTATTCCCATACCTTGATAGGTCTTTTTGGATTGGTCGGATTGGCGGGCGCGATTGGAGCGACATGCGCCGGAAGACTTGCCGATAGAGGCTACGGTCGATGGACGACCGGGATTTCTCTGTCGCTTTTGCTGGCATCCTGGGCGCTGATCGCTTTCCTGCCGAGCTCCATTTCGCTGTTGTTGATGGGCGTGTTCCTGCTCGACCTGGCGGTCCAGGCTGTCCACGTGAGCAACCTCAGCGTCGTCGTGAGCCTGCATCCGCAAAAGAGCGGTCGCCTGATTGGCGGCTACATGGTCTTCTACTCGGTGGGCAGCGCTGTCGGTGCGATCACCGCCACCGCAATCTACGCGTGGTACGGCTGGCCGGGGATTTGCGCCTTGGGAGGGGCTTTCAGTGCCATTGCGCTCTTGGTGTGGATCGCCAGCTGCTTTTCAACGAGCGCAGGTCGGACGAACCGCGTGGCTGAGTGCACTCGCGGATGACCGTTTCGGACGTAACCGATCCTTCCGCATGCGAACCACCCAAGCAACAAGGCCCGCTTTCGCGGGCCCTGCATCCTCAATCTACCCTTACACCACCACCGTCAGCGGCGGGATGCGCTTGTCGGGGGCGCTGTCCTGCTCTTGCGCTGCCAGGAGGTTGAGCTCGCGGCGTTCGCGTTCGGAAACGATCGCGAGGTCGATGACCTTCTGCAGGTTCGCGGCGTGGCGGAAGGTGGGGTCGTCCTGCTTGCCGGTGCGCACGGCTTCGGCGAAGCGCTGGTAATTGGTCAGCACCGGGGGGACCTCGATGTCGCGCCAGGTGGCGCTTTCGATGTCGTCGCCGAAGCAACCGCGGAGATCCGAGCCATCGGGGCGATGGGTGACCTCGAGGCTGCCCTTTTCGCCGTAGATGCGCAGCTTCAACTCGTTGAGGTGGCCGGTCGCCCAGCGTGTGGCGTGGATGACGCCGAGCGCGCCGTTGGTGAAATCCACCGACATGGTGAAGCTGTCGTTGGCATCCAAGAGATATTCGCCGATCTGGCCGCCCGGCGCCTTGTTGAAGGTCTTCAGGCGGGCGAAGACGTGGTCGATATCGGTCGCCGCACCATAGGCCGCGAAGTCGAGGATGTGGATGCCGACGTCGCCGAGCACGCCGTTGGAGCCGTGGCCGGTTGATAGACGCCACAGCCAGCGCGATTCCGTGCGCCAGTCGCCCCAGGCGCGGGAAACGAGCCAGCTCTGGAGGTAGGAGGCCTCGACGTGCCTGATGGTGCCGAGTTCGCCGGCCAGCACCATCTCGCGGGCGCGCTGCAGGGGCGCGACGTTGCGATAGGTGAGGTTGACCATGTTGATGACGCCGGCGGCTACGGCCGCTTCGGTCATTTCCAGCGCGTGGTCGTAATGTTCGGCCAGCGGCTTCTCGCAGAAGACATGCTTGCCGGCGGCGATCAGCGCCAGGCTGGTCGCGTAGTGGATGCGGTCAGGCGTGACGTTGGTGGCGCTGTCGAATTCTCCCCACTCGATTGCCTCTTCCAGCGTGCGGAAGCGCTTTTCGATGTGGAAGTGATCGGCGAATTCGGTCAGCCGTGCCAGATCCGTATCGACGGCGCCGACAACCTCGACGCCATCGATGGCGAGAAAATTGGCGACCTGGTTTTTGGCCATGACGCCCGTGCCAAGAACGAGTAGACGCATTGCTGTTCTCCTCAGCGGTAACCGGCTTCGCCGGCCTGGTGCAGTCTCGGGCCGCGTTCGGTGATCGGCTCCAGCGCCTTTTCGACCGGCACATTCGGGGCATCGGTGATGCTCTTCAGGTCGCCCTCAGGATTATAGGCCCATTTGACGCCGTTGATCAGCACCTTCTGGACGTTGGCGTCGTGGTAGGTCGGATAGGTCTCGTGGCCCGGCCGGAAGTAGAAGATGTTGCCGGCGCCGCGGCGCCAAGTCAGCCCCGAACGGAAGACTTCGCCGCCTTGGAACCAGGAGATGAAGACGGTCTCGAGCGGCTCGGGAACAGAGAACTGCTCGCCGTACATCTCTTCATTCTCGAGCACGAAGTTCTCGCCGATGCCGGCCGCGATCGGGTGGCGCTGGTTGATGGTCCACAGGCGCTCGCGCTCGCCGGCCTCGCGCCACTTCAGCGCGCAGGGCGTGCCCATCAGGCGCTTGAAGATCTTCGAGAAGTGGCCGGAATGCAGGACGAGCAGGCCCATGCCTTCCCAGACGCGCTTGGCGACGCGCTCGACGACGACGTCGGAGACGGCGCCGTGGTCCTTGTGGCCCCACCAGGTCAAGACGTCGGTTTCGGCAAGGCGTGCTTCCGTGAGGCCGTGTTCCGGCTCCTGCAGCGTGGCGGTGGTGGCGCTGATTGCTGGATCGGTGTTCAGCGCGTTGGCGATCGTCGTGTGCATGCCATCGGGATAGATGCCGCGGACGATCTCGTTGGTGTTTTCATGGATGTTTTCACCCCATACGATGGTGCGAATAGCCAAAGTCATGCTCCTTCATGCGCGTGGTGGATCGAAACCGTTGGGAAGCGGCTGGGATCCGGTTGTTTGGGTTGGTTTCAGGCGGCGCCCTTCAGGGGGATCCTTTCGAGCGCGCGTCCGGATGGATCGAAACGGTGGATGGAACCAGCGACGGGCGAAACGCCGAGATTGTCGCCGGGCTGGTGGCGCGAAACGCCGGTTTCGCGAACGACCAGCGGTTCCTGCGTGCCGATGTCGAGATAGATGAAGCTGTCGGAACCGAGGATTTCGGAGTGGATCACCGTGCCCTTCCAGGCGGGCTCGCGGTTGGTGATCTCGATGTGTTCGGCGCGCACGCCGATGGTGTGGGCGTCGTAGGGGCTTGCGTGTTCGCCGGTCAGGAAGTTCATCTTCGGCGAGCCGATGAAGCCGGCGACGAAGATGGAATTCGGGGTTTCGTAGAGCTCCAGCGGCGTGCCGATCTGCTCAACGACGCCATCGCGCAGCACGCAGATGCGGTCGGCGAGTGTCATTGCCTCGACCTGGTCGTGGGTGACGTAGATCATCGTCGTGTCGTGCATGCTGCGGTGAAGCTTGGCGATCTCCAGGCGTGTCGCGACGCGCAGTGCCGCGTCCAGGTTCGACAGCGGCTCGTCGAAGAGGAAGACCTTGGGATCGCGGACGATGGCGCGGCCGATCGCGACACGCTGGCGCTGGCCGCCGGAGAGCTGGCGGGGCAGGCGTTCCAGATAGGGCGAGAGCTGCAGCATGCCGGCTGCCTGCTCGACGCGCGCCTTGCACTCCTCCTTCGTGCGGCCGGAGAGTTTCATGCCGAAGGCCATGTTGTCGAAGACGGTCATGTGCGGATAGAGCGCGTAGGACTGGAAGACCATGGCGATGCCGCGCTTGGAAGGCGAGAGCTGGTTCACCGCCTGGCCATCGAAGGAGAGCGTGCCCTCCGAGATGTCCTCCAGGCCGGAGATCAATCGCAGAAGCGTGGACTTGCCGCAGCCGGACGGGCCGACGAAGACCATGAATTCACCCTTGCGGATATCCATGGTGACGCCCTTGATGACTTCGAGAGCGCCGAAGCTCTTTCTGATATTGTCGAGTCTAATCTGTGCCATATCGTGCTTTCTTCAACCTTTGACGCCGCCGGCGGTGAGGCCGGAAATGATCCGGCGCTGGAAAATGAGCACCAGGACAACGACAGGGACCGTGACGATGACGGATGCCGCCATGATGTTGCCCCACGGAATCTCGAACTGGCTCCCGCCCGATAGAAGGGCGATTGCGACCGGCACGGTTCGCTGCGCGTCCGAAGACGTAAAGGTTAGGGCGAAAAGGAATTCGTTCCAGGCCGTAATGAAGGCGAGCAGTCCCGTCGTGACCAAAGCCGGCCACATCAGCGGCATGAAAACCTGCGTAATGATGACCCAGGGAGAGGCGCCGTCGACGATCGCCGCTTCCTCGATTTCGATGGGCAGATCGCGCATGAAGGTGGTCAGAACCCAGACTGTGAAGGGCAGGGTGAAGATCATGTAGGAGAAGATCAGCGCGAACGGCGTGTTGAAGATGCCGATCCAGCGGATCAGCTCGAACAGGCCGGCGAGAACGGCGATCTGCGGGAACATCGAGACCGACAGGATCGTCAGCATCAGCAGCGCGCGGCCGCGGAAATGCACGCGGGCCAGCGCATAGGATGCGGTGACGGCGAGCAGCAACGAGGCGGCGACGACGCAGACGGCGACCAGCAGCGAATTGCCGAGGCTGTGGATGAAGCTGCCTGTCGTCAGCACGTTGGCGTAGTTCGCAAACGAGATCGAGGTCGGCCAGTATTCGATTGCGAACAGCGCCGTGCCGGATTTGAAGCTGGTCAGGATCGCGTAGTAGAAGGGGAAGACCGCGATGATGACGATCACGCCGACGAGGAGATAAAAGAGGGTGTTCTTGGTGGCTGTGAGAAGCATCAGCGTTCACTCCCGCCGAGGTTGACGCGGCCGAGCCACATGTAAAGCACGGTGACGGTGGCAATGAGCAGGAAGAGGACGGTCGAGGCGGTGGCGCCATAGGCGAACTTGTCGAAGTCGAAGAGGTTTTCTCTCGCCATGACCGACATGGTCTTGGTCTGCGCGTTGTTCGGCGTCAGCACGTAGATCAGGTCGAAGATGCGCATGGCGTCGAGCATGCGGAAGATGACCGCCACCATGATCGCGGGACGGATCAGCGGCAGCGTCAGGCGCCAGAAGACCTTGACCGGATTGATGCCGTCGATCTTGGCGGCCTCGTAGATATCGCCGGGCACCATCTGCAGGCCGGCGAGGATGAGGAGCGCCATGAAGGGCGTGGTCTTCCAGACGTCGACGATCAGGACGGCGATCATCGCGGTATCGGGATTGGCGGTCCAGGCGATCTTCTGGCTGATCAGGCCGAGCGCCATGAAGAGGTCGTTCAGGATGCCGAACTGGTCGTTGAGCATCCAGGCCCACATCTTGGCCGAGACGATCGTCGGGATCGCCCAGGGGATGAGGATGGCGGCGCGCACGATGCCGCGGCCGACGAACTGGGCGTTCAGCACAAGCGCCACGATGAGGCCGAGCGCGGTTTCGATCAGCACGGAAAGCACGGTGAATTTCATCGTGTTCCACACCGCGTTCCACCAGGCGGGATCGGCGAGCAGGCCCTTGTAGACCGTGCGGCCGCTCTTCAGCGTGATCCAGGTGAGGTAATTGTCGAAGCCGACGAACTTGGCGTCGCCGAGACTGGTGAGCGAGGCGTTGGTGAAGCTGAAATAGATGGTGCGAAACAGCGGCCAGCCGGCGACGACGACGAGGATGAACAGCGTCGGCGCCAGGAACATCCAGGCGGAACGAACGCGGTCGGCCTTCAGGTCCGACGAGGTGGCCCTGACGCGCGTCTGCGCTTTCAGGCCTTCAGAAACTGCAACTTCACTCATGGGATACCCGCTTCCTGAGACGATTGACGGTGGCGTCCTTCGGAGCGCCGGCAGCGGATAGCCCGCCGCCGGCGCGTCGATGGATTACCAGTTGTCGCCCTTGAGCGACGTCAGGTCGGCTTCGAGAAGCTCGAGGTTTTCAGCGGCCGTGCCATTGCCCGACAGCGTGTTGTGGACGGCGGTCCAGAACTTGGCGGAGACCTCGTTGTACTTGACCTTGGCCGAGGCCGATGGGCGCGGCACGGCGTTTTCGAAGATCGGCTTCCAGTTCGGCATGAACGGGGCTGCTGCTGCGATGTCCTTGTCGTCGTAGAGGGCGGACAGCGTCGGCAGGTTGGAGAGCTCAATGGCGCGCTGCTTCTGGCTTTCCTTGGAGGTCAGGAACTTGACGAGTTCGATCGCGACCTCGGGGTTCTGCGAATATTTCGAGACGGCGAGGTTCCAGCCGCCGAGCGTCGAGGACGGCTTGTCGCCATCGGCTGCCGCCGGCAGCGTGGTGACGTCGAACTTGCCCTTCACGGCGCTGTCAGGGCCGTTGCCGAGCGCATAGGCGTAAGGCCAGTTGCGCATGAAGACGGCGTTGCCGGTCTGCCAGACGCCGCGCGATTCTTCTTCCTGGTAGGCGAGCACGCCGCCCGGCGAGATGGTGCCGACCCAGCCCTTGGCGCGCTCGATGGCGGCGGCGGCCTTCTCGTTGTTGATCGAGATGGTGCCGTCGGTTTCGATGATCTGGCCGCCGCCGGAGGACTTGATCCACTCCAGCGCGTTGCAGGTCAGGCCTTCATAGGCGTTGCCCTGGAAGACGTAGCCCCAGAGATCCTTCTGGCCGGCTTCGCGTTCCTTGTCCTGGATTTCCTTGGCGGTCGCCGCCATCTCGTCCCAGGTCTTCGGCGGCTGCTTGCCGTATTTGTCGAGCAGGTCCTTGCGGTAGAAGAGGGCGGGTGCGTCGGTGTAGAGCGGCATGGCGACGAGGCGGCCGTTGACGGTCTGCGACTGGATGATCGAGGGGAAGAAATCGCCCGCGACGTCCTTGGCGGCATCCTTCAGATCGAGGAACTGGTCGGCCAGCTGCGGCGCCCAGATCACGTCGGTCTGGTAGACGTCGACGTCCTTGTTGCCGGCGGCGAGCCACAGTCGGTACTGCGAGAACTGCTCGGTCGACGAGGACGGCATGGTGACGATGCTGACCTTGTTGCCGGTCGCCTTTTCGAAGGCGTCGAGCTGCTTGCGGAACAGGTCGAGGTTTTTACCGGTGGAGCTTGCAGAGATGCTGATGTTGGCGGCGTAGGACGGCATGGCCACGCCGATGAGCGCGGCCGCGATAACGGCCGTCGTGAAACGAAACTTCATGATCTTCCTCCCAAAAAGAACCATTGCGCCCTCAAATTTGAAAACGATTTGGTTGGAAAAAATTGTCAGAAGCGCGATATCAAGTCAAGCGGGTAGTTTGGTCGCGGCTTTGACTTGCCGGGAGCGGCGATTTTCTCTGTGAAAACAACGGAGTGTGACGCCGCGCGGATGTGGAGAACGTTGGCTGCTGTGTGTCGATTGCGATTGAACATTGAAATCGGTTTGGCTGATGTGCGGTTTTTGTGCCAAATATCGACGGATTGGCTTATAGGGTGTGTGAGGGGTCCAATAGCGGGCGATGAAAGACGTGTCGGTGCATGAAGCTTAGAGAGTTCGCAAAACAGCTCGGATTGTCGCCGACGACCGTCAGCCGCGCGCTGAGCGGCTATCCCGAAGTGAGCGAAGTGACCCGCGCGCGCGTGGCGGAGGAGGCCGTTCGGCTCGGCTACCGGCCGAACGTCAATGCCGTCAGGTTGAAGACCGGACGGGCAGGCGCGATCGGCGTGGTGATGGGGCGGGCAGGCGAGTTTCACTTCGCCGAATTCATGGCGGGGATGGCCGAGAGGCTGTTGACCGAGGACACCGACATTCTCGTCATTCCCATGGCCGATCCCGATCATAACGACGAGATGCAGCTCTATCGGCGCCTGGTGGAAAGCCAGCGGGTCGATGCGATCATCGTGCATTCGCCGCGGCCGAACGACGAGCGTATCGCGCTGCTGCACAAGCTCGGCATGCCATTTCTGGTCCACGGCCGCTCGGATATCGACGTGCCGCATGCGTGGCTCGACATCGACAACGAGGGT
>NZ_DDHH01000138.1:0-317 GCF_002338015.1 Rhizobium sp. UBA1881 | reverse complement strand
CGACATCGACAACGAGGGTGCAGTGCGCCGCGCGACCTCGCATCTCATCGATCTCGGACATACCAGGATCGCCATGATCAACGGCCGCCCGGGCGCGACCTACGCGCTGCACCGTGACAAGGGGTATCGCGAGGCGCTGCAGAGCCGGGGTATCGAACTCGATCCCCAGTTGATCGCCAGCGGCAATTTCACCGACGAGCTCGGCTTCCGCTTCGCCCGCTCACTGCTGGAACAGGCTAATCCGCCGACCGCGATCGTCGCCGGCTCGATGATGACGGCGCTTGGTGTCTATCGTGCGGTTCGCTCGCTCGGGTTGC
>NZ_DDHH01000029.1:0-22875 GCF_002338015.1 Rhizobium sp. UBA1881 | reverse complement strand
CGGCAGGCGGATGAGGGGGCCACGTGCACCCAGCATCCGGCAAGGGACCACTTGCGCATTCCCCCTCCGCGTTGATGATAGCTGTCACATCCCTGTCACCCACCCCACCTAATCCGGCACCATGACCCAACCGCTCCCTTTGTTCCGCTTCGGCGTCGTCGCCGACCCGCAATATGCCGCCCGTGAGCCGCATGCCGGCATGGACCGCTATTACGAAAACAGCCCGGCCAAACTGAAAGCCGCGATCGAGGTTTTCAATGCGGAAGACCTGAGCTTCGTCATCACGCTGGGCGACATCATCGACCGCGATTTCGCAAGCTTCGACGCCATCCTGCCCGTCTATGACGCCCTGAAGCACGACAATCTGTTCCTGCTCGGCAATCACGACTTCGCCGTCGCACCCGAGCACCTGGAAGACGTCGCCGCCCGCCTCGGCATGCCGGCGCCCTATTACAGCCTCGCCAATCACGGCTGGCGCTTCATCATGCTCGATGGCAACGAAGTCAGCACCTTCGCTCCGCCGGAGGGCCACCCCTACCGCGAGATCGCCGCCGAAAAGCTCGCCGAACTCAGGGCCGCCGGCGCCATCAATGCCGAAGCCTGGAACGCCATGATCAGCGACCGCCAGTTCGACTGGCTGAAAGCCGAGATCGAAGACGCCGCCGAGCGTGGCGAGCGCGTCATCGTCATGAACCACTACCCGGTCTACCCGCCCAACCAGCACGACTGCTGGGACCGCGAGCGCATGATCGAGCTGCTGACCAAAAGCCAGAACGTCGTGGCCTATTTCAACGGCCACAACCACGTCGGCAACTACGGCGCGGTCGACGGCTGCCACTTCGTCAACTTCAAGGGCATGGTCGACACCGAGACCGAACACACCTTCGCCATCGTCGACGTTCACGCCGACCGCATCGAGATCCGCGGCTTCGGCCGCGAGGAGAGCAGGGTGCTGGCGCTGAGGGGCTAAGCAGCCGCAAGCTTGCGAAGACCGGCGATCGCCTGTGTCTCGTCTTCGCGGAAGAAGCGCGTCTGCAGGCCGCGATTGACCGCCCGTTGATACCGGCGTTCTGTTATCAACGCCATCTTCCTGTTGTCTTCGATCAGAGCAACAGCCTGGAGATTTTTCTCTTGCTGGCGCCGCTCGATCTCGGTGTGCAGTAGCTCGGCCTCGAGAAACTGTGTCGGACCGTTGACCAGGAAGAGGCCGATCGTGCGCAAGCCCGGATCGCGTGGTGTCAGCACGATATCAGCCGGAAATTCCGACAGCTCCTTCGTCAACGGCATGCGCTCCGAGATGTCGAACATGTCGGCCAGCGATTTCACGACAGCGGACGCCGCATCTTCCTTGAACGTCGAGCGAACGGTTTCTTTGGTCAAAGACTCCAGCGTGCGAATTCTGAGCAGCCCGGAGAGAAAACGGACGCTGGCGCTACCGATCCGCTCGGTCGGCACTTCCTGCGAGCGGATCTCGAATGTGTCGGCATCCCAATAGGCGCCGGATTCGGCCAAAAGGCTGTCCAGCAGCTGTCGTCTTTGCCCTGTTTCGATATCGATACCGGATGCAATCAGATGCGGGAGATAATCGCCATCGTCCTCAAGCACCACGCCGTTTTCCGTGTCGCGCGCATAGAAGGCGATGTGATCGCCGCTTCCGTCGAAAAAGGGAGAGCGGATCGCTAGGCCCGCCGCGATGGGGCGAACCGAGATCGCCTCGCCGAACGAACGATGTAACGATTCCTGAACTGTTGCCAGATCGCTCACAGCAAACTCCCTTTGGCGTAGTCCATTCTAAAGTATCGGCGTGCCGTTTCCCAAAACAGACTCGGTCGTGTCGGCGGCGGCCGAGTTCGCTCCGAGCCTACGGCTGGAATGCGTAACGGAACCTTAATGCTCGTCGGGCCGACTTCGACGCCGCCGCGTTCACAGTCGGCGTGCAGGTGGAGTCCAGGATGGCTGCCATGAAACTCGTACCGCGCGACAAGTGAACCTTCATCGTCACTCTTCCTGATGAGCCACGCGCGCCAGTTGTCTTTCATCTCGTTGATCTCGCACAGAAGAATATAATCATGCTGTGAGCAGTGTGCTTGCGCGCTGCGCCATTTCCAATCGGGTTTCGCCGGCCGCGTCTTTGGGTAAATACCCGAAAACCTTGGCGGCAAGGCATCATCGCGCCAATCAGTGTCGGTGGTAATGGTCTTCCTGCGCAATATAAGATGCCTGACGCGCATGTCGCCAACCTATTACTTTAGGAATATCATCTCATTCTATCCGAACAGCAAGCCGTTGCATAGCTAGTTCCCCCAACACCTAAGCCGCCGCCGTTTCCATCGGCGACGCTCTCATCTCGCTCACATCCCGCTTCGGCGGCGTGCCGAACATGCGGGTATATTCGCGGCTGAACTGCGAGGCGCTTTCATAGCCCACCTGGTAGGCGGCGCTTGCGACGTTGGCGCCGTCGGTCACCATCAGCCGGCGGGCTTCGAGCAGGCGCATGTGCTTCTGATATTGCAGCGGCGTCATCGAGGTCAGCGTCTTGAAATGCTGGTGGAAGGAGGAGGGGCTCATGCGCGCCACGGCCGCCAGCTCCTCGATCCTGACGGGTTCGGCGAAATTGTCGCGTAGCCGGTAGATCGCATCGCTCATCCGCCGCGCATGGCTGCCGGGAAGCGCCAGCTTGCAGATTTCGCGGCCGTTCGGCCCGGTCAGCAGCCAGTAGCAGATTTCCCGCATGATCGAGCGCGCCAGCACGGGGATGGCCTTCGGGGTCTCCATGAGGTTGAGCAGCCGGCGCACGCAATCCTGCAGCGCTTCGTCGAAATCCTGCACGAAGACGCAGGCGATGCCGTCGCCGGAGGGTTTGGGCGGGTTTTCGAGATCGTCCATCACCTCACGCATCAGGACAGGATCGAAATCGATGTTGAGGCCGAGATAGGGCAGCTCGGGGCTGGCGTCGACGATCTGGCCGGAGGCGGGGAGTTCGACGGTGACGATGAGCAGCTGGTTCTCGCCATAGTCGAGCACCCGGTCGCCGCTCAAGATCCGCTTGGCGCCCTGCAGAACCACGCAGATGGTCGGCCGGTAGATGCGGTGATGCGGTATCACCGGCTGGCTGACACGCGAGATCGCCAGCCCCGGCACGGGCACGGGCATCGCAAACGACCCATCGCCGCCACCGACCGCATCGATATAGCGCGATACCATGTCCTTCAGCGCTTCCGCCATGCTGCTCTCCATCAAAACCACTGGGAGTGATCTTAGATCACTGGCTTCAGGCCGCAAGCTGATTGGAGGAATAGGCAAGAAATTCGAGAGTTCCGGCATTCAGCAAAGAGGGTGTGCGGGCGTAGCATCAGGCCATCGAATGAGCCCCAAGGAGCCTGTCATGTCGAGTGAAAATCAAGCAAATTCAAAGACCAAGATCGCCATCGTCACCGGCGGCGGTCGCGGCCTTGGCCGCAACACGGTGGTCAGCCTCGCCAAGCGCGGCGTCGATGTCATCCTGACCTACAACACGAATAAGGCAGAAGCCGAAGGCGCCGTCGCCGAGATCGAGGCGGCTGGCGCGAAGGCCGTCGCCCTCCAGCTCGACACCGGTAACGCTGCGTCCTTCGACGCTTTCGTCGCAAACGTCCGCCAGGCGCTGGAAGCCTTCGGAGCCAAGGATTTCGACTATCTCGTCAACAATGCCGGCACCAGCTACCACGCCTCGATCGCCGAGACGACCGAAGAGGCCTTCGACGGCCTCGTCAATGTCCACCTGAAGGGCGTCTTCTTCCTGACCCAGAAGCTTCTGCCGCTGATGGCCGATGGCGGCCGCATCATCAACATCTCGAGCGGCCTTGCCCGCTTCAGCGTTCCCGGCAGCTCGGCCTATGCGGCCATGAAGGGCGCGATCGAGGTCTTCACCCGCTATTTGGCCAAGGAGCTTGGCGCCCGCGGCATCACCGCCAACACGGTCGCGCCCGGTGCCGTCATGACCGATTTCAGCGGCGGCATCGTCCGCGACAATCCCGTGGTCAACAAGATGGTCTCCGACATGACAGCCCTCGGCCGCCCCGGCGTCGCCGACGATATCGGCCCGATGATCGCCTCGCTGCTCTCTGATGACAATCGCTGGGTCAACGGCCAGCGCATCGAAGTCTCCGGCGGCGCCGCCCTCTGAGGATGAGAAACGGCCGTCACCGCGATCCCAGTCGCGGGGACGGTATCAGATGGCCGAAACGGCAGCCGGCGCCTGCGTCCACCCCGAGGTCCAGAGCGTCCGCAAGCCGTCGCCTTCACCCTTGAAGAAACCATCGGCCTCCACGCAGCGTTCGACCCGGTCGCTGCGGAAATTGCGGATCGCCTCGCGCAGCTCGCACCATGCAACGATGTTCGAGCTCTGCGAATAATAGATCAGCGCGATCGGCCTGATCGTGCGCTGGCTGCCCCGGCCGAGCTCGTCGCGATAATCGAGCGTCAATTTTCGCTCGTCGCGGATCGCGCCGCGCACCAGCGAGAGGTCCAGCCCCTCCGGCGAGGGTGCGATCGTGCCCAGGCATAGAGCGCCTTTCCCTCCATCGCTTCCCTCAGCGGCGCCGGCACGGCGCCCGCGATCTTCTGGTTCACTCTCTTGGCGGCCTGCTTCAGCGCCGCGTCGCCGGTCCGTTCCACCAGCGCCAGCGACAGCACGATCGCCTCCATCTCCTCGATCGAAAACATCAGCGGCGGCAGGTCGAAGCCGGGCCTCAGAATATAGCCGATGCCGCGCCCGCCCTCGATCGGCACGCGCATCGCCTGCAGCGCCGCGATGTCGCGATAGATCGAGCGAACCGTCACTTCCAGCGCCTCGGCCATGACGGCGGCCGTCACCGGCCGCTTCGCCAGCCGCAGCAGCTGGATGATCTCGAAAAGCCGGGACGCCTTGCGCATATCCTCTCCTCCGCCAAACGCTCCTGACACTACACTGTCAGTTGGGTCGTCGTACAGATCACCCTATCGAATTGAAATTCAACACTATCCGCAAGCTCTGCAGCGCGGATCGACGATGGGCAACTGACATGACCTACAGCGAAAACCTCTGGCTCTATTTCACCCTTCTTTTCGGCATCATCATCGTCCCGGGCATGGACATGCTCTTCGTGCTCGCCAATTCGCTGACGTCGGGCCGGCGCGCGGGAATGGCGGCGACGGCGGGTATCATGGCGGGCGGGGCGGTGCATTCGCTCTATGGCGCGATCGGCGTCGGCCTTCTGGCGACGCTGCTCCCGGCGCTGTTCAACCCGCTGCTCTTCATCGGCGCCGCCTACATGGCCTGGATCGGCTACACGCTGATCGCAAGCTCGATCACGGTCTCATCAGTCGAAGGCGGCACGAGCGGTTCGGGCTGGCGCGCCTTTCGCCAGGGCGCCATCACCTGCCTCATCAATCCCAAGGCCTATCTCTTCATGCTGGCGGTCTATCCGCAGTTCCTGAAGCCCGTCTACGGGCCGATCTGGCTGCAGGGCATCGTCATGGGGCTGATGACCATGGCGACACAAGCGGCGATCTACGGCACCGTCGCCTTCACCGCCTCGCGCAGCCGCACGCTGCTGATCTGCAACCCCGGCGCCACCATCCTCGTCGGCCGCATCGCCGGCGGCCTTTTGGTGGCGATCGCGATCCTTACCGCCTGGCACGGCTGGCGGGCGCCGGCGTGAAAAGCGAGAAAGCCGCAAATTCCTGAATTTATTGCACTCTCACCCACTTGTTACTTTTTAGCTGAGATTAATTTGCCATCATGCCCGGGTAAAACGAAGCGCCGGGCTTCGAAAATCTCGGTATCGAAGAGGAGTGGAAGTATGAAGATCAAAGCAATCGTCGCGGCCGTTCTGGTCGCCGGCATGGGGGTTACGTCGGTTCTTGCGGCCGGAGAGGGCACGCATGAGGCCCGCGAAGCCATGATGAAGAAGATCGGCGGCGCCACCGGTGCGCTTGCGGGTATCGCCAAGGGCGAAAAGCCCTACGACGCAGAAGCGGTGAAGACGGCGCTGTCGACCATCTCGGAAACCGCCAAGGCCTTCCCCGATCAGTTCAAGGCTGGCACGGAAAACGCATCCGCCGATTCCGAGGCGAGCCCGAAGATCTGGGAAAACATGGACGACTTCAAGGCGCGCGCGGCCAAGCTCGGCTCCGATGCCGACACGCTGCTCGCCCAGCTTCCGGCAGACGCCGCAGGCGTCGGCGCCGGCCTGAAGACGCTTGGCGCGAACTGCGGCGGCTGTCATCAGAACTACCGCATCAAGAAGGAATAGTTCTCTCCCTTCTGTTCGTCTGGGGTGATCCTCCCTCGGGCGATCCGCATCTACGATCCGTCCGGCCTTGCCCGCCGGGCGGATCGCTTTATGTCCAATGAGCGTCAAGGACGATGGGAGAGCAGTGCATGTTTCGCAGGTTTATCAGGTTTGTCCTCTGTCTCGTCGGCGTCGCCGTGGTCGGTGGCGCCGTCTTCTACCTGGTAACCGCGCCCAATCCGCTGCCTGAGAGCCATTGGGCAAACCTCGGCGCGCCCGATGTCAAGAACGGCGAAATGGTCTTCTGGGCCGGCGGCTGCGTCAGCTGTCACGCTGCCCCGGGGGCTGAAGGCGATGCCAAGCTGACGCTGTCTGGCGGGCTGGCGCTGAAGAGCCCCTTCGGCACCTTCCACGTCCCCAACATCTCGCCCGACGAGCAGGCCGGCATCGGCAATTGGACGCTCGCTCAATTCGGCAATGCCATGAAGCGCGGCGTCGCGCCCAATGGCGCGCATCTCTACCCGTCCTTCCCCTATGCCTCCTATACGCGCATGAGCGACAAGGACGTCAACGACCTATACGCCTACATGAAGACTCTGCCGAAGAGCAGCAACGTCGCGCCGCCGCATGAGCTGCCATTCCCGTTCAATATCCGGCTGGCGCTCGGCGGCTGGAAGTTCCTCTATTTCAACGACAGCCCGCGCGTCGTGCTTGCCAATGCCGACGACAAGGTCAAACGCGGCCAATATCTGGTCGAGGGCCTCGGCCATTGCGGCGAGTGTCACACCCCGCGCGATGCGCTGGGCGGCTTGAAGCCCGATCTGTGGCTCGCAGGCGCGCCCAATCCTGAGGGTGAGGGCACGATCCCCAACATCACGCCAGGCTCGAAAGCCATCGGCGAATGGAGCGAGGCCGACATCGCCAATTACCTCGAAACCGGCTTCACGCCCGATTTCGATTCGGCCGGCGGATCGATGACCGAGGTGCAGCAGAACGTCGCTCACCTACCCAAGGCTGATCTGGAGGCGATTGCCGCCTACCTGAAGGCGGTGCCTGCTCATTGAGGGTAGAAATACCCCAAAATTGCCGCATTGCAGCATTTATTAGCAATTTCGACTGAATGCCCCGCAGTGGCACATGCCGCTGCCGAATGACGATCCTCAAACGTCTTGCGAAAGGCCAGCTGAAATGCACAGCTCATCAGTATCTCCCGCCAGTGGCGCGGCCTCGAACGCCTCCGCCAATGATCTCGAAGCGGTCGCGCGCAAGGGCGGCAAGCTCAAGCGCATGGCGGTCCGCATCCCCACCTACATGGCCGATATTCGCGAGAACCCGGCCTGGCTGCCGATGTTCCTGCTTGCCCGCACCATTCCCGGCCGCCGCGCCCACTGGCTGACGGCCAAGAAGAGCAACGGCGCGATCGACAACCTGCCGACCATCTTCCACGGCGTGAACGCCGAAACCGCAGTCGATGCGCTGAACCGCGACGGCATCTTCCCCGATTTGCAGCTGCCGGCTGATATCACGCAGGAGATATCCGCCTTCGGCCACGCCACGCCCTGCTTCGGCAATTTCGACCGCAGAATAGAATTCAGCGCATCGGACCACCGCGCCACCGAAGACAGGCTCGGCCGACCGATCCTCTCCGGCCACCATTTCGAGCGGGCGCTGGATTGCCCGGCGGTTCTGACCGTGCAGCGCGATCCGCTGTTGTCGGAGATCGCCCGCCGCTATCTCGGCGCCCAGGCGCAACTGATCACCACCCGCACATGGTGGAGCTTCCCGACCAAGGCCAGCGAAGCCGACCGCAGCCTTGCCTCGCTCGACAAGTATCACTTCGATCTCGACGACTGGCGGATGCTGAAGTTCTTCTTCTATCTGGTGGATGTGGATCAAGGCACCGGCCCGCACGTCTTCGTCCGTGGCAGCCACAACAAGCGCCGCATGAAGCACCAGCTGACACTGCTGGTCGGTCACCCCGCCAACGAGATCATCGATTATTACGGCAAGGACAGCCCGATCACGCTCACAGGCAAGGCCGGCTCCGGCTTCGTCGAAGACCCCTTCGGCTTCCACATGGGAACCGTCGCCACCGAAAAGCCGCGCCTGATGATGGAGATCGGCTTCGGCGTCTCCAAACCCTCCCGCCGCCGCTTCCACGGGGAACCGGTGCTGCGCTAGCGAGCGCAGCCGCCGATGCGATCAGGGGGCGCCATAAAGGGGCGGGTGGCGCCTAAGCCAGCGCCTGCAGATAGCGCATGCCGGTCACCGGGCGCGGGATGAAGTCCATGTGTTCGTAGAAGCGGTGCGCCTGGATATTGCCCGTCGCGGCGCTCACCGAGAGGTAGCCGCAGCCGGCGTTGCGGGCGGTGTCGCGGGCGCGGTTGACGAGATGCTGGCCGACGCCGTGGCCGCGATGGCCGTCGCGCACGAAGAGATGGTGCAGATCCATGCCGCGCGCGCCTTCCTGTGCGCGGTAGAGCGGCACGAGAATGGCGTAGCCGATCAGGCCTTCGTCGGTTTCCGCAACGAGCGCGGTAATCCAGGGCAGGGGGCCGAACAGGTCGCGCTCCAGCTGCTCCGGCGTCGAGCCGGCGGCGTCGCCGTGGTGCTTGGCGAGAAGCGCGATCATGTCGTTGAGTTCGGGCAGGTCGCGCGGCTTGGCGGCGCGGATATTGATCACCGGCGGGCGGATCAATGAGATTTCGCTGTCTTCGATGTCGGTCATGTCTTTGCGTCCCAGTCTGGCGTTTCGTGATGTTCTGCCGTCAGGACGCTTGAGATACAACAAAGCCGCCTGACGGCGGCTTGTTGACAATAAGATCTGTCCAGCCGCCCTTTACAGGTACAGCCAAAAATACGAGCAGGAGATGTGCGCGTTCTTGATCATGGCGCAATACATCTTCCCAATTCTTCGTCTTGTCAAGCCGTGCGCGGGCTTTCCTTCCGTCTTCATTTGAGATAGGATACCCCCCTATCCTATACCGAGAAGATCATGTCCCACACCCAGCACAACAAGAAAAAGCTCATCGCCCGCATCAACAGGCTGAAGGGCCAGATGGATGCGGTGGAGCGCGCGCTCGGGGCGGAAAAGCCCTGCGGCGAAATCCTGCAGCTGCTCTCCTCCATCCGCGGCGCGCTGAACGGGCTGACCGGCGAGGTGCTGGACGATCACCTGCACGAGCATGTCCTGCATGCTTCGGACGAAAAGGCGCGCAGCGAGGCCGTCGAGGAAATTTCCGAGGTTCTGAGAACCTACATCCGCTGATGCGCCTGAGGGCGCGAGACCACTGACGAGACTACCGACAAGGAGCGTGCGATGAGCGCACAGACAAACAACCTGCAGCACGAGCACGTTTTCCTCGGCGAGGACCATGACCGCAACACCCGCCGCATCTGGCTCGTCATCGCGCTGACCGCCTCGATGATGGTGGCCGAGATCGCCGCCGGCACGTGGTATGGCTCGATGGCGCTGGTCGCCGATGGCTGGCACATGTCGACCCATGCGAGCGCCATGCTGATCTCGGCGCTGGCCTATCTCTACGCCCGCCGCCAGGCCCACAATCCGCGCTTCACTTTCGGCACCGGCAAGCTCGGCGATCTCGCCGGTTTCGCCAGCGCCATCATCCTGGCGCTGATCGCGCTGCTGATGGCCTATGAAAGCGTGCTGCGCATCGCCAACCCGGTTCCGATCAGCTTCTCGCAGGCCATTGGCGTCGCCGTCCTCGGCCTCGCCGTCAATGTACTGAGCGCCTGGCTGCTGAAGGACGATCATCATCACCATGGCCACGCGCATGGCCACAGCCACGGGAGCCACGCGCCCCACGGTGATCACGGCTCCCATGCCCACCACGGTGATCACGCCCATCACGGAGATCATGCGCACCATGGCTCCCACGCCCATCACGGCGACCACGCCAGCCACGCCCCGCGCGCCACCGACAACAACATGCGCGCCGCCTATATCCACGTCATCGCCGACGCGCTGACTTCGGTGCTCGCCATCGCGGCACTTCTGCTCGGCAGCCTCTATGGCTGGCTCTGGCTCGATCCGCTGATGGGCATCGTCGGCGGCATCATCATCGCGCAATGGGCCTGGGGCCTGATGAAGGCGTCGGGCGCCGTCCTGCTCGACACCCTTCCTGCGGCGGGCGATCTGCCCAAGGCGATCCGCAAGGTCGTCGAGACCGATGGTGACGAGATCACCGATCTGCACGTCTGGCAGGTCGGCCCTGGCCACCATGCGGCCATCGTCGCCGTCGCCACATCGGCCCCCCGCGCGCCGTCCTTCTACAAGGAGAAGCTCGCGACGCTCGGCCAATTGTCGCATGTGACGGTCGAGGTCACGCAGATGGCGGCGAGAAGGGCTGCCTGACTGAGCTCATGCCAGCGAAGGGCTTGATGCCGGGAATGCGAATCTGAAAGATCAACGCATTCCGATGGCGAAGGCGCGGGCGACGCAAGCGGGCCACAATCCCGCTTTAACCCGGTTCTCATCCATTCTTAATTAATGCCTTCATCGATTCTGGCAGAGGTCTTTTCATGCATCCCTTTTCGATCCGCCGCCGCACGCTGCTCGGCTCCGCATTGCTCGCCCCGGCGCTGTTCCTGCCGGAGATCGTTCGCGCCGAAGACAGCGACGACGAGATCGACCGCCGCATCGGCGCGCTGGAAAAGCAAATCGGCGGACGCATCGGCGTATCTGCTATCGATACCGAGACCAACATCTCCTTCGGCTATCGCGAGACCGAGACCTTCCCGATGTTCTCGACCTTCAAGGTGCTGGCCGCCGCCATGGTGCTGTCGCGCGTTGACAAGGGCGAGGAAAATCTCGAGCGCCGCGTGGTCTACGAGAAGGAGCAGCTCATCGCCTACTCGCCCGAGACCGAGAAGCACGTCGGCGGCGAGGGCATGAGCGTCGGTGATCTCTGCAAGGCGGCGATCACGCTGAGCGACAACACCGCCGGCAATCTCATCCTCGAAAGCCTCGGCGGCCCCAAGGAACTGACCAACTGGCTGCGTACGCTCGGCGACGGCTCCACCCGCCTCGACCGCATCGAGCCCGATCTCAACGATATCGCCAAGGACGATCCGCGCGACACCACGACGCCCGATGCCATGCTCGACACGCTCGGTAACATCGCGCTCGGCTCGGTCCTGTCCGAACCCTCGCAGAAGACGCTGATCGAGTGGATGGTCGGTAACACCACGGGCAACGAACGCCTGCGCACCGGCCTGCCGGAAACCTGGAAGATCGGCGACAAGACCGGCACCGGCAAGAACGGCTCCGCCGCCGACATCGCCATCTGCTGGCCCCCCGGCCACGGCCCCATCCTGATCGCCGTCTACGTCACCAACGCCACGGTTGCGACCGCCGAGATCAATCCTGTTTTCGGCGAGGTGGGGCGGATCGTGGCGGAGATGGTGTGAGGGAGCGGGCGGAAATCGAGATTAAAGATCAATAAGATGCGACAGAAAAGTGAATCTTGCTCGCATCTGCTTGAATCAATCTCTCAACCTCAAGCACCACCGCTGACCCTCACGGAAGCGCCCCCATCCTCTCCCTCATTCTCGCCCTTGTGGCGGGAATCCAGCCGACGCGCGTCCGCGCGGCGAGGAGACTCTTCTTCGGCCGAATGCTGGGAGCAGGTCATTCACGGCGCAGACGCGCCGTGGCTGGATTCCTGTCACAAGGACAGGAATGAGGGTGGCGTTTGTAGCGCTGGGAGAGTCCTATCGCGGCGGCAGCAAGCATTGGCCGCGATCATCGCGTCCCATCAGCTTTCACGGCAACACTCCTCACACCGCGCCAATATCCGCCGCAGCACTCTCGCCCTTGTCGTCATTCCCCGTCAGCTGCCGCTTCACCTCGTCGGCGATCTGCTTTTCGATCGCCGCGCGGTCGTCCATCGACATGCCCTTCAGGCTGTCTTCGGTCATCCCGAGGCTGTCGAGCACCTGCTTGCGGATGCGTTCGGCGAGCGTCATGTTGGCGAGGTCGCTGAATTCGCTGACGATGGCGTCGTGGCGGGCTTTGGCCTCGTCTTCCACACCTGACATCGTCTGGCTTTCGTCGGTCGCCTGCAGCGCCCACATGGTGCTGGAGATGGAGGGCGGCGTCGTGCTGGGCGCAAGCGATGCGCCGCTCTGGCGAACGCTGTCTTCGATCGTCATCGGCTGCTGCTTGTTGCGCTGGCCGGATTGCTGGAAAAGATTGCTCAAGCCATAGGTGCTCGAGATGCTGTCGCCGATCTTCATGAGAATTCCCCCTGAGACAATGCACGGAAGAATTGCGTCGATAAGCCTGCGCCAGCCTTTCGTTGTCATAATGCACGTGTGCCATCGGAGGCCCAAACGCAAAATGGCCGCCCGGAGGCGGCCATTTCGGTGGTCGTTGAAACTGCTTACGGCAGCGTGTAGGCGATGACGTAGTCGCCCGGCTTGGTGCCGATCGACCCGTGTCCGCCGGCCACCATCACGACATACTGCTTGTTGTCCGAGGTCGTGTAGGTCATCGGCGTCGACTGGCCGCCGGCCGGCAGGCGGGCCTGCCACAGCTGCTTGCCGTTGGTCACGTCATAGGCGCGCAGGTAATCGTCGACCGCGGCACCGAGGAAGGCAACGCCGCCCTTGGTGATGATCGGGCCGCCGATACCGGGAACGCCGAGCTTGAAGGGCATCGGCAGCGGGCTCATGTCGCGAACCGTGCCGTTCACCAGCTTGTAGGCGGTCTTGCCCGTGGTGAGATCGGCGCCGGCGACATAGCCCCATGGCGGTGCCTGGCAGGGGATGCCGAGCGGACCGAGGAACGGACCCATGACCACACCATAAGGCGCGCCGTCATTGCGGTTCAGGCCCTGTTCGCTGCCCTTTTCGCCTGCACCCTTCGGCGGGATGTCGGCGGCGGGCACCAGGCGCGAGGTGAAGGCCAGATAAGTCGGCATGCCGAACATGATCTGCCGTTCCGGATCGACCGCGACCGAGCCCCAGTTGAAGGTGCCGAAATTGCCAGGATAGACGATCGTGCCTTCGAGCGACGGCGGCGTGTAGCGGCCTTCATACTTGTAACGGTGGAACTCGATGCGGCACGCGAGCTGGTCGAACAGCGACACGCCCCACATGTTCTTCTCCTGCAGCGGTGGCGGCGAGAAGGTCAGGTCGGAGATCGGCTGCGTCGGGGAAGCATGGTCCTCGGGGATCGTGCCCTGCGGCGCGGGGATTTCCTTGAACGGAATGATCGCCTCGCCGGTGCGGCGGTCGAGCACGTAGAGGTCGCCCTGCTTGGTGGGCGCCACGAGTGCCGGAACGACCGTACCGTCCGCCTTCTTCATGTCGAAGAGCACGGGCTGGGCCGGAACGTCCATGTCCCACAGGTCGTGATGCACGAACTGCTGGACCCAGCGCAGCTGACCGGTCTTCATGTCCAGAGCAACGACCGACGACGAGAACTTCTCGACATTGGCGCTTCTGTTCATGCCGAGCTGGTCGGGCACCTGGTTGCCCAGCGGCACGTAGATCAGGCCGAGACCTTCATCGGCCGACAGAACCGACCAGCTGTTCGGCGAGTTCGTCGTGTAGGTCTGGCCCTCGGGCAGCGGCGTCGTGACGTCGGGGTTGCCCGAATCCCAGTTCCAGACCAGCGCGCCGGTGTGGATGTCGAAGACGCGGATGACGCCGGACTGCTCCTGGGTGGAGTAGTTGTCGTTGACGGCGCCGCCGATGATCAGCTTGCCGTCGATCGCCACCGGCGGCGAGGTCGAGTAGTAGTAGCCGGCGGGGTTGTACTTCATGCCCTTTTCGAGGTGCAGCGTGCCTTGGTCGGCGAAATCGGTGCAGACCTTGCCGTCGAGCGCGTCGAGCGCGATCAGGCGGGCATCGGCGGTCGGCAGGTAGACGCGGTCGACGCAGGGGGCGCCGGCAGCCGCTGCCGTGTCGTGGTAGTAGGTGACGCCACGGCACGTCTGGTGCTGTCGGTCCGGGTTCATGCCGGAATTGGCGTCGAACTTCCACTTTTCCTTGCCGGTCTTGGCATCAAGCGCGATGGCAAGGTTGTGTGGCGTGCAGATGTAGAGCGTATCGCCAACCTTGAGCGGCGTGACCTGGTAGGTCGTCTCGCCGACATCATCCGGCCGCTTCACGTCGCCGGTCTGGTAGCGCCAGACCTCTTTCAGGTCCTTGACGTTGCTGACGTTGACCTGCTCAAGCGGCGAATAGCGCTGGCCGAAGGGCGTGCGGCCATACTGGTGCCACTCGCCGTCGGTCACCGTGCCGCCGAATGTCGTGGTGCCGGTCATGGCCGTCGGCAGGCTGCCGTTCTGGTCATGCGGGTCCGTCGTCATCGAATAACCGGCGATCACGATCGCGATCAGAACCGGAATGGCGAGCGGCCAAGGGCTGGCCGGGTAGGGCGCGCCGGTCGTGCCGGAAAAGCCGAGCGGACGGCGGATCCAGGGCGTAAGCAGCCACAGGCCGAGCAGGATGATCAGGCCGCCGCGCGGTCCGAGCTGCCACCAGTCGAAGCCGACTTCGTTGATCGCCCAGACGAGCGAAACGACGACGAGCACGGCATAGACCCAAAGGGCCGACGCCTTGCGCTTCAAGAGCAGCGCAGCGGTCAGCAGGAACATGATGCCTGCGAAGAGATAGAAGAAGTTACCACCGAGCAGCACGAGCCAGAGCCCGCCTCCGCCGAGTGCCAATCCTATCAGAATGAAGAGGATGGATGTTAAGACGATCGCCATCAGGCCGGTCTCCAACTGAAATGCATAAAGCTCCCGAGGGGGATCGGGAGTGGTCAGGAATGCACGCAAACGGCGAACAAGACATTTTGCCGCAAGCGTCATCAGCGGAAATAGAGCGGCCCGATCTGCCTTTCAACCGCCACAATATGGGGGGCTCAGAAGTGACTAAAATATGCGACAGAATCCGGATTTACGGGTGGGCGTTGAATCTGGGTTTCGGCTGCTGTCACGAAAAAGCCATGAAACCCAGGCGTTTGGCCGCGTCGAAACGTCACGACAGACGCTAGCGTTCAGGTAGAGGAAATCGGCCGGTCACGTCCCGCAGAATGTCTGCAGCACGCGCTCCTCGGGCTTGGGCGGCTGCATGTAGGCGGTAAACTCCGCGTGATCCTCATAGGGCTTGGCGAGAACGTCGAGCAGCGCTTCGAACAGCGAGAAATCCGCATCCTCGACGGCGGCTACGATCGCCTGCTCGATGCGGTGATTGCGCGGGATGAAGGCGGGGTTGACTGCAAGCATCGCCACGCCGCGTTCGTTCGGTGTTGTCGTCTCGCGCGCAAGACGTTCACGCCAGCGCACCAGCCATTCCTTCGCCGCCGCGCTGTCGCTGAACGTCCCGAGAAACGCGTCTTCCGCGCTGTCGTCGGCGGCCAGATGCGACAGCCGGCGGAACGTCAGCGTGAAATCCGCCTGGCCCGCCTGCATCACCGAAAGCAGCGACTGGATCAGCGCGAGATCGTCGTCCTCGACATCAGCAAGACCGATCTTCTCGCGCATTCCCCGCATCCAGTGCAGCTGGAAGCGCTCGCCATAATCCTTGATGACGACATTGGCGATCTCCACCGCCTTGTCCTGATCGGCGTCGATCAGCGGCAGCAGCGTTTCGCCGAGCCGCGCCAGGTTCCATTGCCCGATGCCGGGTTGGCTGGCATAAGCGTAGCGGCCGTTCTGGTCGATCGAGGAAAAAACCGTGCCGGGATCATAGGCATCCATGAAGGCGCAGGGGCCGAAGTCGATCGTCTCCCCCGAGACGGTCATGTTGTCGGTGTTCATCACGCCGTGGATGAAGCCGACATGCAGCCACTTGGCGATCAGCGCCGCCTGCCGTTCGGCAATAGCCTCGAACAGCGCGATATAGGGATTGGCTCCGTCCTTCAGCTCGGGGTAGTGCCGGTCGATGACGTAATCGGCGAGCGCCCGAACGCCCTCGGTATCGCCGCGCGCTGCGAAGAACTGGAAGGTGCCGACCCGGATATGGCTCGCCGCCACGCGGGTGAAGACGGCACCCGGCAGGATTTGCTCGCGATAGACGGGCTGCCCCGTCGAAACCGCCGCCAGCGCTCGCGTTGCCGGCACGCCGAGCGCATGCATGGCCTCGCTGACGATATATTCACGCAGCACTGGCCCGAGCGCCGCGCGCCCGTCACCCCGCCGCGAAAACGGTGTGGCGCCCGCGCCCTTCAGCTGGATATCGCGGCGCCGGCCTTTGACGTCGATCACCTCGCCAAGCAGGATCGCCCGCCCGTCACCCAACTGCGGCACGAAGCTGCCGAACTGATGCCCGGCATAGGCCATGGCCAACGGATCGGCGCCCTCAGGCACGAGATTTCCCGAAAAGATCGCGGCCCCATCGCGCTTCAGAACCTCTATGTCGAGCCCCAGCTCTTCCGCCAGCGGCTCGTTGAGCTTGATCAGCCACGGCTCGGCGGCCGCGGACGGCGTCTGCCGGGCGAAGAAGTTCTGCGGCAACCGCGCATAGCTGTTGTCGAAGGGGAAGGAGCGCGACGTCTGTGCGGGTGCAATGGTCATAGGCTTTAGGTAGGGCTCAGGCCCTGCCGGCGCAAGCGCTCAAGCGCCGTGTGTTGGCCGGAAATTCACCGGTTGCGCCCGCCGCCGCCGCCGCCACCTCCGCCATGGCCACCGCCTCCTCCGCCACCTCCACCATTGCCACCGCCGCCCTTGCCACCTCCACCACCGCCGCCCTTGCCACGGCCATTGCGGGAAGACGCCTGCGTGCCTTTGCCAGTGTCGTCAGGGAATTCGACCTCCGCCGTTGACTTGACGACCGTGTTTGCCCGGTATGGAACGATGCTGACCGCGCCCAATTCACCCTCGGTCTTCTGGCAAGTGTAGCGGGTGCTGCCGCCATTGCGGATCAGGACGTCGTTGCCGCCCTTGCTTTTGACGAAAGCCATGTCGTGGCCGACGAGCCGCGCGCTTTTCTTGCCGAGCCTCTCGCTCTTCATCTGGTAGAAGGTGCCGTTGACGCTGAGGACCGATTTTTCCCAGTAGACATCGACCGAGGGACTGCCGCCGCATTTCTGATAGGCCTCGGCACTCCCCGACACGAGAACGGTCGCGGCCGCCACGATGAGATGTAGACGCATGTGCCCCTCTCTCCCATTTTCGCCGACGGCCAAGGCGCCGCGGAGCTCCTCGGGTGAAAGCTTGAGCCTGTTGGCTGAGAAAGCAATTCGGAAATAGGACGTAGCGCCTGCGCCGATTGCTGCGGCCTGGCCGCAGTGGTAGGATTAAATCGCACCTCCAGACGCCAACGCGGGAGCCACACATGGAAAAGCTCAGCATCACGCTGCCAACGGAAATGGTCGATGTGATCAATGCCGAGATCGATGCCGGTGCCTTCGCCTCCACCAGCGAAGTCATCCGCGCCGCCATGCGCGCCTGGATGCGCCAGGAGGAAGAGCACAAGGAACGCATCGCGGCCATAAGGGCCCGCGTGCAGGAATCGCTCGATGATCCCCGACCGAGCCTGAGCAGCCAGGAGATGGCTGCCTGGATAAAGACGCTTGCGAACAAGCATCATCAGGAATGAACGCGTAGAGCGGCGCAACACCCTCATTCTCTACCGTGTCGAGGCCGAAACCATCGTCATCACCAATATCTTCTCCGGCGGTCGCGACTACGAAACGCTGATGCGCGATCATCGCTGATACACCCATACGCTGAGCTCACATCAGCCTTGCCATTTCAGCATAACCCCGCCACATTTGCGGGCGTATATAAAAACTTCATTCACCCTTGGCGCTTTGCCATTTCATGCCCGCGGCGATTGCCTTCGCGCTTGAGCCGCGTATTCGCGAGCGATCCCTGACGATGTCGGATCAGATCTACCAGGCGGCTGTCGTTGGACGCCCGCCGCTCAATTTCCGCTTGATTGCGATGATCGTTGCCAGCGCCATGTTCATGGAGCAGCTGGACGCCACGGTTCTGGCCACCGCACTTCCCACCATGGCGCGCGATTTCGGCGTCACCGCACCGTCGATGAGCATCGCGCTGACGTCCTATCTGCTCAGCCTCGCCATCTTCATTCCGGCAAGCGGCCTGATTGCCGATCGCTTCGGCTCGCGCACGGTCTTCCGCTGGGCCATCGCAGTCTTCGTTCTCGGCTCCATCTGCTGCGCGCTCTCGCCCAATCTCTGGTGTCTGGTGTTTGCCCGCCTGCTGCAGGGTCTCGGCGGCGCCATGATGATGCCGGTCGGCCGTCTCGTGCTTTTGCGCAGCGTCGCCCGCAAGGATATGGTCAACGCCATGTCGTGGCTGCTGGTGCCGGCGCTGATCGGCCCTATCCTCGGCCCACCCGTTGGCGGCATGATCGTCACCTACCTCGACTGGCGCTGGATCTTCTACATCAACGTCCCGATCGGCATCCTCGGCTTCGTCCTGGTCTCGATCTTCATCGAGAATTTCAAGGGCGAGACCAAGAAGCGCTTCGACACTGTCGGTTTCATCCTCTCGGGCATTGCGCTCGGCTCGCTGCTTTTCGGCTTCGAAAGCTCCAGCCGTCCGGGCGAGGGGATGTTCGCGCTGTTCCTGATCGCGATCGGCCTGCTTTTCGGCATCGCCTATCTCAAGCATGCGCGAAAGCATCCCGCGCCGATCATGGATTTCTCGCTGATGAAGGTGCCGAGCTTCGGCACCTCTGTCATCGCCGGTTCGCTCACCCGCATCACCCAGGGCGCGCAACCCTTCCTGCTGCCGCTCTATTTCCAGCTCGGCTTCGGTCTCTCTGCCGCCAAGGCCGGCCAGCTGGTGACGGCAGCTGCCATCGGCTCCATGGCGATGAAGGCCTTCGCGCCGAGGATCCTGCGCCGCTTCGGCTTCCGCAACGCGCTGGTGTTCAACGGCTTCACAGCCACCTTCGGCTACGCGCTCTGCGCCTTCTTCCGCCCCGATTGGCCGCTCGGCCTGATCTTCGCGGTGCTCGTCATGTGCGGCTTCTTCATGTCGTTCCAGTTCACCGCCTACAACACGGTGGCCTATGACGCGATCGAGCGCGACCGCATGAGCGCTGCCACCAGCTTTTACGTGACCTTCCAGCAGCTTATGCTGTCGCTCGGGATCTGCGTCGGCGCCTTCGTGCTGCATATCTCGATGTCGGCAACCGGCAGCGGCGACACGCCGCAACTGCACGACTTCTCGGCCGCCTTCCTGTTCGTGACCGCGGTCTCGCTCACCGCCACCTTCTGGAACCTGCGCTTCTCCAGTACCGCCGGCGCCGATATCAGCGGCCACGGCGGCAGCAAGGCCGCAGCCCACGCCGAGCACTGAACTCAAGCAGCTGCCGGCACGCAAGCCTCGCAGATCGCCGCCACATGGCGGTGATCGGTGCCGCAACAGCCACCGACGATCCTGATCTCGGGCATGCCGCGCAGCAGCACACGATACCGCTCCCCGAGATCTGAGGGATCGCCGGCATCGAGCGTCTCGCTCTCGTCGAGCTCCGCATGGCTCATGCGCGAAGCATTGGCGCGCAGGCCACCGATGCGCCGCGTCCAGCCGCTGTTCGCGGCTAGCGCGCCGGCAAAATGCGTCGGGTGCGCGCAGTTGATCATGTAGTAGGCGGGCGAGCCGCCGGTCGCGGCATCCGTGGTCTCGATCGCATCCTGCAGGCTCCGCCCCGTCACCAGCCGCCCGTCGGTCTCCACCGTGAACGAGATCGCGCAGGGCATATGGTTCGCCGCCGCCGCACGCGCCACCCCGATCGCCTCGTCGATATTGGTCAGCGTATAGGCGGCCACCATGTCGGCTTCGCTTGTCGCAAAGCTTCTGATCTGCGCCCCATGATAATCCTCGGCCTCGGCGGCATTCATGTTGCCCGCCTTGTAGCCATCGCCACGCGGCCCGATCGCCCCTGAGATCACGATCGGCCGCCCCGGTTCCTCGTATTTGTCGCGAAGCGGCAGCAACAGGTCGATCGCCGCTAGGTTCACCCGGTGCAGCCCCTCGGCGTCGTAGCCGAGCTTCGCGCCCCAATCGGCATTGGCGCGCCATGTCGGCGTGTCCAGAATGAAGCCGGTGCGGTGCTTGCGGGCAATGTCGAGGTAGCGGCGATAATAGACCAGCAATCGGTCCCGCCCTTCCTCGTCGTCAACCATCACGAAGGAGGCGAAATGCGGCAGCTCCATCCCGTCGTGAAAGATGAAGGTCGTCTCCATGCCCCCGTCACTCGCATAAAACCCGCCGTCTATCTGCGGCAGATGCGCTCTGTACTTCGCCATATCGGTTCCTCCCGGCAAGTAGGAAACAGATGCGATGCCATTTTTAATTAGGAAAGACTAAAATAATGCGTTGCCGCCGTAAAGCTGGCCTCAGCCATCTTCCATTGCAGCCGCCATTTCGGCGAGCTTGCGAACGGTATTGATGTTGCGCGATGTGCCGGCATTAAGCGCCGGCAGCTTCAGCTTCGATTTCCCGGAACCGATGGGATAGTGCACATAGATCTCGCGCCCATCGACGACAGCCTCCTCTCCGTCAGGCGCCACCATCCTGTCGAGCGCATCCTTCGGCGCATTCTCGGGCAGGAAACTGACGATGAGAAAACTCGGCTTGGCATCGGGGAAGGGCGCCTTGCCGACGATCGCCTCCATCTCCTTGCGGCTGCGCACCATCACGCCGGGCTTCTTGCCCAGTCGCTCGCCGAGTGCGTCATCCAATGTATGTGCGACGTCGGCCTCGTTGGCTTTTGCGCGAAACAGCACGTTGCCGCTCTGGATGTATGTCTTGACGTCGGTAAAGCCGAGCTTCTCGCAGATCGCCTTCAGCTCGGCCATGGGTAGCTTGCCGGTGCCGCCGACATTGATGGCGCGGAGCAGGGCGATGTAGACGGGCATTGGGGGGCTCCTTCCGTTGGCGGGGGAGCAAGAATTACCCCCCTCTGTCCTGCCGGACATCTCCCCCACAAGGGGAGAGATCGGCCAGCGGTTAGGTTCACGCCAAACAATGAGAGTGGAGTGAGCGGCTGCCCCCCAGCCAATCTCCCCACCTGTGGGGGAGATGCCCGGCAGGGCAGAGGGGGGTACCCCACGGCACCCCGCCAGCATTCTCACATCTTCCCCGCCACCTTCACCGCAAACGCATACTCGAACGCAACCTCTTCCAGCCGCTGAAACCGCCCGGACGCCCCGCCGTGGCCGGCGTCCATGTTGGTCTTCAGCAACACCGGCGCGCCGCTGGTCGACTTGTCGCGCAGCTTCGCCACCCATTTGGTCGGCTCCCAATAGGTCACGCGCGGGTCCGTCAGGCCGCTCAGCGCCAGGATCGGCGGGTAGGGTTTGGCTTCCACATTGTCGTAAGGCGAATAGGCGGCGATCTGGTCGTATTCCTCGCGGCTGTCGATCGGGTTGCCCCATTCCGGCCATTCCGGCGGGGTGAGCGGCAGCGTGTCGTCGAGCATGGTGTTCAACACGTCGACGAAGGGAACGGCTGCGATGACGCCGGCGAATTTTTCCGGCGCCATGTTCGAGATCGCCCCCATCAGCATGCCGCCGGCCGAGCCGCCCTCGGCGATGATGTTTGCGTAGGAGGTGAACTTCTCCTGATTCAGATAGTCGGCCGCCGCGATGAAGTCCTTGAAGGTGTTGGTCTTCTTCTCCATCTTGCCATCTTCGTACCACGCGAAACCCTTGTCCTTGCCGCCGCGGATATGGGCGATGGCATAGACGAAGCCGCGGTCGACGAGCGACAGGCAGTTGGTGTTGAAGCTCGCCGGAATGGTCACGCCATAGGCGCCGTAGCCGTAGAGCAGGCAAGGGGCGGAGCCGTCGAGCGGCGTGTCCTTGCGGTAAAGCAGCGTCACCGGCACCTCGACGCCGTCCCAGGCGGGCGCGAAGACGCGGCGCGTGACATAGTCGTCGATATTGTGGCCCGACGGCACTTCCTGCGTCTTTAACAGCGAGCGCTCGCGCGTCACCATGTTGTAGTCGTAAAGCTGCGATGGCGTCGTCATCGACGAGTAGGAGAAGCGGATCACGTCGCTGTCGTATTCGGCAGCACCCTGCAGGCCGAGCGAATAGGCTTCTTCCGCAAAGCCGATCGCGTGCTCCTCGCCGGTCGCCCGATCGCGGATCATGATCTGCGGCAGACCGTCCTTGCGCTCCAGCCAGAGCAGGTGGCGGGCATAGGCCATGTGGCTGATGATCAGCGTGCCCGGCTTGTGCGGCACCACCTCGCGCCAGTTCTCCTTGCCAGGATTGTTGACAGGCGCTTCCATGATCTTGAAATCCTTGGCGTCGCCGTCGTTGGTGAGGATGTAGAACACGTCGCCGCCCTCGGTCAGCGTGTACTCGATACCCTCCTCGCGCTCCGCCACCATCTTCGGCTTGGCGGAGAGGTCGCTGGTCGGGATCAAGAGATATTCCGAGGTTTCGTGGTCGTGAATGTCGATGAAGATGAAGTCGTCCAGCAGCGAACCGCCGACGCCCATGAAGAAGCCCGCATCCTCTTCCTCATAGACCAGACGGTCTTCCGATTGCGGCGTGCCGATGATGTGGTGGAACACCTTCGAGGGGCGGTGGTTCTCGTCGAGCGCCGAGTAGAAGAAGCTCTTGCCGTCGGGCGCCCAAGCGCCGCCGCCGCCGGTG
>NZ_DDHH01000108.1:8747-18444 GCF_002338015.1 Rhizobium sp. UBA1881 | reverse complement strand
TGAGCGAGGGGAGGGCGGCGCGATGAAGCCTCTTGCAAATGGTGCGGGCGCACCGATCGCCGAACGGGCCATCCGGCGGCTGGCGCTTGTGGCGCTGGCGGCGGTTCTCGTTCTCGTCGGCGTGCTCGGCAGCCTTGCTGCCACCATCCATCTCAACGGCGCGGTGATCGCCTCGGGCACACTCGTCGTCGACAGCTATGTGAAGCCGATCCAGCATCTGAAGGGCGGGACCGTCGGCGAGATCCTCGTTCGCAATGGCGACAAGGTGGAAGCGGGGCAGGTGCTGCTGCGGCTCGACGATACGCAGGCGAGGGCGACGGTTTCGATCGTGTCGCGGCGCTTGCGGCAGCTTGCGGCGCGAACGGCACGGCTTTCGGCCGAGCGGGACGGGCGCGAGACGTTCGCGTTTCCCGATCTTGTGAAACAGGCCCCACCGGAGGAGCGGGAGACGCTGATGCAGGGCGAGCAGCGGTTGTTCGAGGACCGGCGGGCTTCGCTTAGCGGACAGGTGGCGCAGCTGCGCGAGCGTATCCGCCAGCTCGGCCAGCAGGCGGATGGCTTGGTGGCACAGCAGGAGGGCAAGCGGCAGGCGATCGAAATTATCGGCAAGGAGTTGGCGAGCCTCGAGCCGCTGTTGAAACAAGGCATCATTCCGGCAACGCGGGTCTACGCGCTGCAGCGCGACGCGGCTGATCTCACCGGCGAGCTCGGCAACCTCGTGGCATCGGCAGCCGAGGTGAAGGGCAAGATCGCCGAGACCGAACTGCAGATCATCCAGCTTGGCGACGACAGGCGGAGCGAAGTCTCCGACCAGCTGCGGCAGGCGCAAAGCGATACCGGCGAATATGCCGAGCGGCTGGTCGCGGTCGAAGACGATCTCAAGCATATCGACATCCGCGCGCCGCAGGCGGGCATCGTTCATCAGCTTTCGGTGCATGCATCCGGTGCCGTGGTGCAGGCGGGCGCGGCGATCATGGAGATCGTTCCCGATGGCGACGCGCTGACGCCCGATCTCAGGCTGTCACCGCAGGATATCGATCAGGTCGCGGTGGGACAGACTGTGGTGTTGCGGCTGTCGGCCTTCAACCAGCGCACCACCATGGAGCTCAATGGCCGGGTAGAGCGCATCGCGGCGGATCTCACCACCGACCAGAAAACCGGCCAGAGCTACTACGGCGTGCGCGTTCATATCGAGGACGGCGAATGGCGAAGGCTTGGAAAGCTGACGCCGGTGGCCGGCATGCCGGTGGAGGCTTTCATCGAAGCGGGGGAGCGGACGGCGCTGGCCTATCTCGCCAAGCCGTTCACTGATCAGGCGGCTCGTGCTTTTAGGGAGGAATAAGGGCTTTTAGGGAGGAATAAGGGGCCTGTGCCTGATGGCGCCTGGAAGGAGGCGCGTCGGGCAAGGGAGGAGCGTTCGGCCATCAGGGCATCGTGTGGATGCCCTTGGCAATGTTTCAATCACGAAAACCCTAGGAGACGACTATGCCACAGTCGATTCAAAACGCAGTCGGCACAAGCCTGTTCTATAGCGGATCATCCACCGCCTGGCTGTCGGCCACCGGATCAGGACCGGTGCTCAACGGCACCGCCGGCAATGACAGCATATGGGGTGACAGTTCGGTCAACGTGACCATGCAGGGCGGCACGGGTGACGATATCTATTATCTCTACTCCGCCATCAACCGCGCGGTCGAAGAGCCGGGTGGCGGGATCGATACGATCAACACCTGGATGAGCTACACGCTGCCTGAAAACTTCGAGAACCTGACAGTAACAGGCGCCGGGCGTTATGCCTTCGGCAACAGCGCCGACAACATCATCTCCGGTGCTGCGGGCAGTCAGACGATCGATGGCGGCGCGGGCAACGACGTGCTGATCGGCGGCGGCGGGGCCGATACCTTTCTCTTCACGCGCGGCAATGGCAGCGACCTCATCGTCGATTTCAGCAGCGACGACACGATCCGCTTCAACGGCTATTCCCTGACGAGTTTCGATCAGGTCGTCAGCCACTCGACACAGGAAGGCGCCAATCTCAGGATCGACCTCGGCGGTGGCGAAAGCCTCGTGCTGGCCAATACCACGGCTTCGGCGCTCCACGCCGACCAGTTCCAGCTGACGCTCGATCGCTCGGCGCTGACCATGACCTTCGCCGACGAGTTCGACAGCCTGTCGCTCCATAGCGGCGGTCAGGGAACCTGGGATGCCAAGTTCTGGTGGGCGTCCGAGAAGGGCAGCACGCTGCCCGATAATGCCGAGGAGCAGTGGTACATCAACCCGTCTTATGCCGGTACGGCGTCGGTCAATCCGTTCTCCGTGCATGACGGGGTGCTGACGATCACGGCGGCGCAAACGCCGGCGGCGCTGTCCGGCCAGCTCGAAGGCTTCGACTATACGTCGGGGATGCTCAACACCCACTCGACCTTCGCCCAGACCTACGGGTACTTCGAGATTCGGGCGGACATGCCGACGGACCAAGGCGTCTGGCCAGCCTTCTGGCTGCTGCCCGAAGACGGCTCCTGGCCGCCGGAACTCGACGTGGTGGAAATGCGTGGGCAGGATCCCAACACCGTTCACGTGACGGCGCATTCGGCAGCGAGCGGCAGCCATACGATGGACCAGACGGCCGTCAGCGTCGCGAGCACCGAGGGCTTCCATACCTATGGGGTGCTCTGGGATCAGGACCAGATCGTCTGGTATTTCGACGACGTGGCGATCGCCCATGCCGACACGCCTGACGATATGCACGACCCGATGTACATGATCGTCAATCTTGCTGTCGGGGGCATTGCCGGTTCGCCGACGAATGGCCTGCCCAACGGCTCGGAAATGAAGATCGACTATATCCACGCCTATTCGCTGGCTGATAGCCCGGTTGCTGCTGCTGCGCATACAGCGACGGATGACTGGCAAGCCTGAAGCGGTCCTATCAGATACTTTTGGATACGGGCGCTCGATATGCGCCCGTATTTTTTTGCCCGTATTTTTTGGGAACGATGAAAGCCCTCTGTCGTTGACCCCATGTCGATACGAAAGAAGGAGAAGCATCATGAAAGCGAAACTGATCGCGGCATCGATCCTGGCACTTGGTCTGGCAACAGGCGGGGCAATGGCCCAGTCCAACCCGAGCCCGGCTGGCTCGACGATCGGCAGCAGCACGGTCGATGGCGGCGGTGGCGCAAACGCGGATGCTCCGAATACGACTGGAACATCGCCAACGGTGGTCGATCCGAACGCCACCTACAGCACCACGCCCGGCACGATGAGCACGGGGCCTAACACCAATACGACCGGGACCGTCGACCGCACCCGCTGCCCGGCGCAGCCGATGCCGGGGACGACGGCCGCCCAGGGCGGCAATAGCGGCGCGTCCGAGAGCGAGGCATGCCCTGACTTCAAGTAATCATCGCATTGCGATCAAGGATCCCGGCGCAGCCCGGGGTCCTTTTTTGTGCGCGGAAACCACCAATTCGTCGCGCTTCAGAAGACAAGAACGCGTGATGACGGTGGAACAACAGGCGATCACAGGGATTTATTCAGGCGCCGCCTGATTGACGCCCGAAATCAGCCAGAAATCGGGATGCATGTAGCGAATCAAACCCCACACATTTGCTTTTGAGCATTTGTTAATTTTGTTCATACAGCCGGGGTTGGTAAGTTATAACAAGGCACTATGTTTTTCGTCAGGATACTAAGGAGACCACAATGAACAAGACAATCGCATCGATCGTCGCAGCAGCCTCGCTGGCTCAAGTCTTCGCTACTTCGGTAGCGGCAGCGGATCTCGTGACGACTTATGAAGAGCCGGATCAGCGCGATGGCGTCAAGATCGGCGTTCTGACCTGCGACGTCGGCGGCGGTGTCGGCTACGTCTTGGGTTCGGCGAAGTCCGTCGATTGCGTCTTCAACGGTACGCGCGGCTCCGTCGATCACTACAGCGGCACCATCCGCAAGATGGGTGTCGACCTCGGCTTCACCACGCGCGGCCGTCTCGTCTGGGCTGTCTTTGCTCCGACCGCAGGCTATCATCGCGGTTCGCTCGGCGGCCTCTACCAGGGCATCACCGCTGAAGCCACGCTTGCAGGTGGCGTCGGCGCCAACGTGCTGTTCGGCGGCACCGCCGGCTCGATCCAGCTGCAGACCATCAGCGTCACCGGCCAGCTTGGCCTTAACGTTGCTGCAACCGGCACCTCGGTCACGCTGACGCCGGCCGGCTGATTTTATCGTATGATTTCAATGGAAAAGCCGTCCCGTGAGGGGCGGCTTTTTCGTTTCATGGGTGCCGTGTGGGTGGCCCATTTCGGGAAGGGAACCTACGGCCAGCCGTCGCGTTGTTCTGGTCAAAGGAGACCAAGCTCATGACCATGAAACTCTCGATGCTCGCGGTTGCCTATCTCTTGATCGGTGGCCTTCTCATCGCCGTCAGCTACCAGCCGAGCGGCCCCGTCACGACGCAGAAGACGGATCGCGTCGCCTCGGGCTTCCTGATGGAACGCTTCGCCGGTTGATGCTCAGACGGCTTCGCCGAGGTCGTCGAGCACGGACTGCGCGACGACAATGCGATTGCGAACCGTGTGGTCGCTTGCCGTCGTCTCGGCGACGATGATCGCGCTGGCAAGGTCCGCCTTGGTGGCGACCAATCCGGTCAGCACGATCTCGTCTTGCTCGACCGACACCGCGATGTGCGAGGCATCGAAGCCGCTGGCGACGGCCAGCGCGGTGGAGACATCCGCCGTCAGCGCTGCCTCTTCCTTCAGGTCCGTCTTTCTTGAGGACGGTGATATTTCGTAACTTGCCATGTCATGCCTTCCTTCCTCCCATTCGATTGCGAAATCCGATGCCGCTTGCGCGGTCACCAGCTGACCCGGTAGTTCAGGTTGATGCTTCCCGAGCGGGTGGAAGATCCAGGATTGCTGATTGTTGCGCTCAAATTAAGGTCGGGGAGGATTAACTGGTTCAGCGCCAGCGAACTCGTCACATCGCCATTGAAGCCCGACACGGTGGCGGCCGCTGAGAGCGAGGTGCCGGTCCAGGGCTGGATCAACTTCAGTGCTTGCGAGGTATCGACGAATGTCTGGCGCGTGTCGACGGCGTCATAACGGACCTGCACGAAGCGGGTCGAGACCATGTCCAGCGAGTCGGAGAAGATCCAGCTGCGGGAACGGCTGAGCATCAGCGCGCCGCTGCCCCGCAACGTATCGACGCGCACGCTGGCCGAGCGCTCGGCGCGAGCGGCGGGCGTGACGCTGACCTTGGTGATCTTGCCCCAGAGCGAGGCCTGTTCCGAGCCGCCGAGCAGCACGCCGCCCTTCGATGCCGCAAGGCCGATATCGGCGCCGGCGCTGGTTTCCCATTCGGCGGGCAGGCGAAAGCCCATCGTCGCCTTGTAGGATCGTTCGGACACTTTCACGGGTGTCCAGATGACGAGGTTTTCTGCGTGGACGCGCGGTGCGAATGAAATGAGCGCGGCGGGCAGAAGCAATAAACTGCTTGTCGCTTTCATGGCCATTTGTCCCTTCGTAACGATGAGGGTCTTCTGGTCGATGCGGGCTTGAAGCGGAAACGCACGGAAGCGCGCAGGATTTCGCCTTGCAAACCCAACATCTCGTTCTGGTTTTAATCGCGTCCGGCCTTTGGCGCGGATACGGAAGCGGGCGCGAAATTTGCGCCGCCGGAGCTTGAAAATTGCAACCGATACGATTGCCAATGCTCCTATCCCTGAGGATTGTTGTCAGGATCACATCGACCGGCGGGGATGTAAACCCCTTAGGCCCAAAAATCTGCTGCACTGCACACTTGCCGCTCATTCCAATCCCCTGTAGAGCCGAGGGAAATGACGGAACGCAGGCAAAATCGCGCATGATCACGGGCAGAAACGGGCCTCGGCGCCTCTCCATCTTCGGTTCGACCGGCTCGATCGGCAAGAACACGCTCGATGTGGTGAAGCATCTCGGCGGTCTCGAAAACTTCGAAATCTCCGTGCTGACGGGCAACGAGAACGTCGATCTGTTGGCGCAGCAGGCGCGCGCGGCCGGCGCCAAACTCGCGGTGACGGCGAGTGACAGCCATTACGAGGCGCTGAAGAGCGCGCTGTCTGGAAGCGGGATCGCGGTTGCCGCCGGTCAATCAGGCCTGATGGAAGCCGCCGACCTCGAGGCCGAATGGGTGATGGCGGCGATCGTCGGGACGGCGGGGCTTGCGCCGACGCTGGCAGCGGCCCGCAAGGGCGCCGATATTGCGCTTGCCAACAAGGAATGCCTGGTCTCCGCCGGCGACCTCTTCGTGCAGTCCGTGCGCCGCGGCGGCGGCACGCTCTTGCCCGTCGACAGCGAACACAATGCGATCTTCCAGGTGCTGGAAGAGAACCAGCGCCACGCCGTGGAACGCATCATCCTGACGGCGTCGGGCGGACCGTTCCGCAACGCCTCGCTGGAGGAGATGGCCGGCGTGACCGTCGAGACGGCGCGCGCGCATCCGAACTGGTCGATGGGCCTGAAGATTTCGATCGACAGCGCCTCGATGTTCAACAAGGCTCTCGAGATGATCGAGGCCAAGCATCTGTTCGGGCTGACGCCCGAACAGATCGAGGTCATCGTGCATCCGCAATCGGTGATCCATTCGATGGTTGGCTATACCGATGGTTCGGTGCTGGCGCAGCTCGGCGCGCCTGATATGCGCACCGCGATCGGCTACGCGCTGGCGCATCCGCGCCGTCCGAACCTACCAATCGAACGGCTCGATTTCGCCAAGCTGGCGCGGCTGGATTTCGAAGCGCCCGACGAGACGCGCTTCCCGGCGCTGCGGCTCGCTCGTCTTGCGATGACGCGCGGTGGCGTGCAGGGCGCTGTTTTGAACGCGGCCAAGGAAGTGGCGCTCGAGGCTTTCATCGCTGGTCGCCTGTCGTTCCTCGCCATGGCCGATGTGACCGAGACGGTGATGGACCAGCTGGCGCATCTGCCTGAGGCCGCGACGATGGACGATGTGTTTGCCGTCGATAAAGAGGCCCGGCAGCGGGCTGCGGTACTGGTGGCGAGCCGGGAGAAGGCTGCCTGAGGGGACGGGTTCCGGTCGTCTTCAAGTCTGCGACCGTGCGGCACCGTTTTCCTTCGATGATTGGCCGTCTCAAGGCCCACCGCCGTCATGCTCGGTCTTGTGCCGAGCATCTGCTGAACGGTCAACTTGCTCGACGTGGATGGACACTTGGCGAGGCGGGAGACGCGGGCTGGCGGCGGAATGAAGAGCCTGCTTCGCTCTTTCATGCACCCAGCACCGTTGCATTCTCGGCGACGTGCTTAGATCCTCGGCTCGTTGGCCGAGGATGACGTCGAGAGTGGGGCGCCGTTTTCGTTCAACAGGTTATGCCCACTCTATCCGCAGCCGTTCCCAAACCCACCGCCGTCATGCTCGGTCTTGTGCCGAGCATCTGCTGAGCGGCCAACTTGCTCGACGTGGGTGGACACTTGGCGAGGCGGGAGACGCGGGTTGGCGGTAGAACGAAGAGCTTGCTTCGCTCTTTCATGCACCCAGCACCGTTGAATTCCGGGCACCGTGCTTAGATCCTCGGCACGTTGGCCGAGGATGACGCCGAGAGTGGGGCGCCGTTTTCGTTCAACAGGTTGCCCACTCTATCCGCAGCCATGTCCGAACCCACCGCCGTCATGATCGGTCTTGTGCCGAGCATCTGCCGAGCGGCCAACTTGCTGGACGTGAGTGGACACTTGGCGAGGCGGGAGACGCGGGTTGGCGGTAGAATGAAGAGCTTGCTTCGCTCTTTCATGCACCCAGCACCGTTGAATTCCGGGCACCGTGCTTAGATCCTCGGGACGAGCCCGAGGATGACGCGGCGAGTGGGGTTTCCGCGTTCTTTCAATAGCTTATGACTCTCGCTGTCTGCCGTAAACTCCAAGCCGAGAGTGCAGCGCCGTCGAACGTACCTTTACGCCACGTGCCGGGCCAGTGCGCAGCGCGACCACAGCGAATGCAGCGCTTCGACCAGGTGCTCGATGTCGGCATCGGTGTGCAGCGGCGTGGGCGTGATGCGCAGGCGTTCGGTCTTGACCGGAACCGTCGGGTAGTTGATCGGCTGGACGTAGACGTTGCAGTTGTCGAGCAGAAGATCCGAGATCCACTTGCACTTGGCGGCGTCGCCGACCATCACGGGGACGATGTGGCTCGGGTTTGGCATGTGCGGGATGCCGGCCTTGTCGAGCTGGGCGCGGAGCAGGCGAACGCGGTCTTGATGACGCGCGCGCTCGAAGGGGCTGACCTTCAGGTGCTGGATCGAGGCGACCGCACCGGCGGCGAGCGTTGGCGGCAGCGCCGTGGTGAAGATGAAGCCGGAGGCGAAGGAGCGGATGAAATCGCAAAGCGCGGTGGATGCCGCGATATAGCCGCCCATGACGCCGAAGGCCTTGCCGAGCGTTCCTTCGATAACCGTCAGGCGGTCCATCAGGCCTTCGCGTTCGGCAATGCCACCGCCGCGCGGGCCGTACATGCCGACAGCGTGGACTTCGTCGAGATAGGTCATGGCGCCGTACTTGTCGGCGAGGTCGCAGATTTCCTTGATCGGTGCGATATCACCATCCATCGAGTAGACGCTCTCGAAGGCGATCATCTTCGGCGCCTTCGGATCGGCGGCAGCGAGCTTGGCTTCCAGATCCTGCAGGTCGTTGTGCTTCCAGATGACGCGATCGCACTTTGCGTAGCGAATGCCCTCGATCATCGATGCGTGGTTCAGCGCATCCGAGAAAATGATCATGCCGGGGATCTTGGCGCCGAGCGTGCCCAGCGCCGCCCAGTTGGAGACGTAGCCCGAGGTGAAGACCAGGGCCGATTCCTTGCCGTGCAGATCTGCGAGTTCGCGCTCGAGCAGAACGTGGTAGTGCGTGGTGCCAGAAATATTCCGGGTGCCTCCCGCACCCGCGCCACAGTGATCAATGGCGTTCTTCATCGCCTCGATCACCTTGGGGTTCTGGCCCATGCCGAGATAGTCGTTGGAACACCAGACGGTCACATCCTTCGGCCCCTCGGGGGTGTGGCGCGTGGCACGCGGGAAATTGCCGCGGTGACGCTCAAGATCGGCGAACACGCGGTAACGACCTTCGTTGTGAAGGCCTTCCAGCTCGTTCTTGAAGAATGCTTCGAAATCCATCTCATGCTCCAGTATCGTGCAGGCGTTCTCCGCCCAATGACGACTGCACGTCAACCCATTTGGTCCGATTTAACACCATGTGCGTCAATTGGCCCCTAGTTTCGAATTACTTTAATTTGAAATTGGCGTCCTTGGCCAGATCAATCGCGCATTGCAGCTCTGCGCGTGGTGCTTCGCATGGTTCTTGGTGACCGATTTGCCAGTCGATTTTCGCGGTCGCCTACCAATTGAAATCGATTGGAGCGGTTGCTTGCCCCTTTTTGCGCCATAGTTTGCAGTCTAGGTTACAAAAAAGACAGGAATCAGGGACGGCCACCGCCCGCTTGGGCGACCAATCAGGAGTTATTGATGAAAAAGATTATTGCGCTCGCCTTCATCGGCCTATCGATTGCAAGCTGCACGCCGACGCAACAGGGTGCGGGCATTGGTGCGGCATCCGGCGCCATCATCGGCAGCGCGGTTACCGGCAATGTTCGTGGTGCCGCTGTGGGTGCTGCTGTCGGCGGCGTGTCCGGCGCGCTGATCGGCCGCGTGTCCGAACAGCCC
>NZ_DDHH01000108.1:0-8691 GCF_002338015.1 Rhizobium sp. UBA1881 | reverse complement strand
CGAACAGCCCGGCCAGTGCTACTACCGCGACGAATATGGTCGCCGCTATATCGACGATTGCCGCAGCTGATCCTTCGCCAAAACCTTTCAAATCCCGGGTCTCTGGCCCGGGATTTTTGTTTTTTTCCGCTAAATCAGCAATCATGCGGTTTAAAACGGTACAACAAAATGAATTTTGCCGCTAAGGTCGCATCAGGCCGGGGGGCGCAGAGCTTAAATCCAGTGTAACCAAAAAGCGGCGGATGCAGATTAGACGGAAGGCACCGAAACCGGGTATTGCGTATCGGCGAGCAGGCATCGTGACAATGGTCGCGGTGGCGACTGCGTTGTCACCGGCACTCGTGTCGAATGCTTACGCCTTCAAGCTTTTCGGGATCAACTTCTTCGGCAAGGACGATACGGACGCCAACCAGGTGCCCGATCCCGTTCGCTATGAGGTGACGCTGACATCGGATGCCGATGATCCCGACCTCAAGGAGGCGCTTGAGAACAGCTCGCGCCTGGTCGGAGACAAGGAGCAGCCGGTTTCGGGCGATCTCGGTGTCGTCGTCAAAGCGCGCGACGATCGCGAACGGCTGATCGCGGCCCTTTATGAAAAGGCGCGCTATGGCGGTGTGGTGACCATCACCGTCGATGGGCGCAATATCGACGACCTGCCGCCGAACCCCACTTTCAATCGCTCGCGCCCGGTGCCCGTCAATGTCAGCGTAGCGGCCGGGCCGGTGTTTCATGTGCGCGAAGTGCAATTCGGCGGCGACGCGGCCAACCGCAATCCCGCCGATTACGATCTCGGGTCGGGCGCTTCGGCCGGGTCGCTGACGATCATCAAGGCGGGCGACAAGATCGTCGAGCAGTTGAAGAGCGAGGGACGGCCGCTGGCCAAGCTGACCACGCGCAAGGTGGTGGCCGATCACAGGACCGATACTGTCGATGTCGTGCTCGCGGCCGAGGGTGGGCCGGTCGCGCCGATCGGGACGGTCGGCGTCACCGGCGCAAAGGCGGTGCGGTCCGATTTCATCGAGCGCTATTCGCGCATCAACAAGGGCGATCGCTATTCTCCGGAGGCGCTGAAGAAGGCCGGCGAGCGGCTGCGGGCGCTTGGCGTATTCTCGAGCGTCACCATTCATGAGGGCGACCAGCTGGCCGGCGACGGCAGCCTGCCGATGATCATCGAGGTGTCGGAGGGCAAGCAGCGCTATTTCGGCGTCGGCGCGCAGTATTCGACGATCGACGGTTTCGGCGTCAATGGCTACTGGGGCCACCGCAATCTCTTCGGAGGCGCGGAAGGGCTGCGCGTCGAGGGCGCCGTCGGCCGTCTCGGGGATGCGACGGCTCTGGGCGATCTCGATTTCTCGGCGGGCATCACCTTCACCAAGCCCGGCGCCTTCGTGCCATCAGGGACGCTGATCGCCAGCATTCTTGCCAAGACCGAAAATCCCGATGCCTATAGCGCCAAGCTGGTGACGGCATCGCTCGGCTATTCCTACGAACTCAACGATACCGATACGTTTACCGGTGCGGGCGAAGTCAGCTGGGAAAAGGATGACGACGCGTTCGGGAACAACACCTACCTGACCTTCGCGGCCCCCCTCCAGTTCGATCGCGACGCGCGCGATAACAAGCTCGATCCGACATCGGGCTACCGGCTGATGGGCAAGGTGACGCCGAGCTACGAGGCCTATAACGGCACGTTCTTTTCCGCCTTCGAGGGTTCGGTGTCGGGCTATTACGGCCTCGGCGCCGAAGACCGGATCGTGCTTGCCGGCAAGCTTTCGGCCGGGTTCCTGCTTGGCGCCGACGATCTTGTGAATATTCCCGCCACCCGACGCTTCTTTGCTGGCGGCGGTGGGTCGGTGCGCGGTTACGGTTATCAGGAAATCTCTCCCTATAACGCCGCCAACGAGGCGACGGGCGGGGCTTCCTTCATGACCGCGTCTTTCGAGACGCGCGTGAAGATCACCGACACGATCGGCATCGTGCCGTTTATCGATGTCGGGGTGGTCTCCGCCGATGTTGCGCCCGATTTTTCGGATATCAGGGCGGGTGCCGGTATCGGCCTGCGCTACGCCACCCCATTCGGGCCGATCCGGCTTGATTTCGCCGTTCCCCTCAACAAGTTCGAGGGTGGAACGGATTACGGCATTTACGCTGGCATCGGTCAGTCGTTCTAACGAGGTTCAGGCTCGCAGCGAGATTGCGATAGCCGCGCAGAAAACGGGATAGCTCCGGGTCCATGCTTACGCTGACGAACATCTTCAAGTGGATTGCCCGACTGCTCGGTTACGGAGCCGGCGTTCTCGTCATCCTGCTTGCCGTGGCCATCGGCATCTTCGGCTTCACCGGCTTCGGCGCCCGCATTCTGGTCGACAAGGTGACGTCGACGATCTCCAACCGCGACATGACCATCAGGGTGATGGACCCGCAGGGGCTGCTGACCGGCGGCCTTGGCGCTACCCGCATCGTGCTCTCGGATACGCGCGGCACGTTTGCCGATGTCGACGGCCTGTCGATCAACTGGAATCCTTTGGCGCTTTTCACCGGGCGCTTCCATGCGACGCGCCTGGAGGCCGATGCAATCCGCGTGCTGCGTAAGCCCGTCCGCACATTGCCGTCGCGGCCGGCCGCGGAAGGGGAGGCAAGCGGCGGTTTCTCGCTGCCGATCAAGATCGATATCGATCAGATCTCGCTGCCGAAGATCAGCCTGTCGCAGCCCCTGATCGGGCGCGCCTTCACGCTGTCGGCCGATGGCAGTGTACGCGCCGACTCGAAGGGCGGCGATGCAAATATCACGGTTCACCGTCACGACGTGCCGGATGCCAAGCTGACGGCCGACGTCGCCTTTCTGCCTGAAAACAGTCAGCTGACGGTCAAGGCCAAGCTCAACGAGCCCAAGGGCGGGTTGCTCGCCGGCGTGCTTGCCTTGCCGAACAATCCGGCCGTCGAGATCAGCCTCAATGGCGATGGTCCGATCTCCGACTGGAAAGCCAAGTTGCAGGCCTCGCTAGATGGCCAGCAGCGGGCTGCGATCGAAGCGCATCACACGCTGACGCCGGACCAGGCTCTGCATCATGTCGAGCTCAAGGGCGGCGGCGATCTGAGCTCGCTGATGCCGGCGGCGTTCCGGCCGCTCTTCGCGGGGCAGACGAACATCGATCTCGCGGCGAATTTCGACAATGCCGGCAAGATCGATATTCAGACCGGCAATGTGGCGACGGGCGCCGTCGTGATCGCCGCCTCCGGCACGCTGGACCCGAAGGGCAAGAACAGCCTGAATGCGAACGTGCTCGGCACATCCGGGCCGGTCGATTTCCGCTGGCCGCTGGCGGAAGGCGAAGCGCGCTTCATGATCACGGGTGTCAATCTGGCGCTGACGGGGGATGCCAAGGCGTCGCGGCTGAATGCCAGCGCGTCGCTCGATACCGCCGTGCTGCCGCAGGCGACGATCGGCAATGTGAAGCTGACCGCCAAGAGCGACAACTTCAATCTCAGCGGCAGCTCCGGCGCCGTGCAGATCCGCCTTGTCGCCGGCGACATGACCTTCGCCAACCCCGATATCAACCGAGCGGTTCAGGGGCCGGTGACCATCGTTCTGCCGCTGCAGATTTCGCCGGCCGCGATCGGCTTCAATGGTGCGACGATCGAAAGCGCGTCGGCGAATGCAAGCCTTAATGGTGCGTATCAGCTCACCGACAATTCGCTCACCGGCAATGCCAAGCTGACCGTGGAGCCGCCGGCAATGCCGCCGGCCGTCGCGGCGCGGTTCAAGACGCCCGTGACGATAGAGACTCAAGTCGCGGGCACCATTCCCGACAAGATCAATCTGTCGAACCTCAGCATCAAGTCGGACCTCACGGCCGCGACGGGCAATGTCGTCCTCGATGGAACGACGCTTGATGCGACGCTTGCCGGCCGCGTGCCCGATATCAAGCCGTTGCTCGACACGGCCTCGGGCGCTGTGACCTACAGCCTGAAGGCCGGCGGCGATCTCTCCGCGCTGGCGCTTTCGGCCAATCTCAACGCTCCCGCGATCGACATGGCCGGGCGCGGACTGAGCGATCTCGCTGTGGCATTGACCGCGACCGCTGATCCGAAGGCACCCAAGGCGCAGGTGAAGGCGACCGGCAAGATCGATGGCCAGGCGATCGACATCAGCACCGACGTGCTGTCCGAGGGCGGGCAGACGACGCTGCCGTCGATCAAGGCCAATGTCGGCAACAACAGTCTCACGGGTCACGTCGCGCTGTCCGAAAGCTTCGCGCCGACGGGCGCGCTGACATTCGACCTGCCCGACCTCAGCCTGATTGCGGCGCTGGCCGGCCAGAAGGCGGAGGGCGATCTCAAGGGATCGGTCGACATTACAGACGATGCCGGCAAGATCGGCCTGACGGTGGCGGCGACGGGCAGTGGCCTGAAGCAGGGCAATTTCGCGATCGTCAACCCCAATGTCGATGTCACCGTCACCGATCTCTCGGCCTTCGCGGCAACCGGGGCAATCAAGGCCGACGAGGTCGCGTCCGGAACCAACAAGATCGATAGCCTGGCGGTGAATTTCACGCAGCTCGGGAACCGCACGAATTTCAGCCTCGACGGCTATTACGACAACCATCCGCTGGTGGCGGGCGGCGGTGTCGAAACCAATGCCGGCACGACGCTCGTTCAGCTCGACCGCTTCTCGGCCAAACCGCACGACATTGCGGTGGATCTGGCCGCGCCATCGCAGCTTTCGATCACTGACGGTACGGTGACGCTCGATGGTCTCGAGATCAAGACCGGCGATGGCGCGATCAACGTGACCGGCTCGGCCGGCCAAGCGCTTGATATCAATGCCGTGGTCAAGCAACTGCCGGCAAGCCTTGCCAACAGCTTCGTGCCCGATCTCGATGCCGCGGGCGCGATCTCGGGCAAGGTCGCGGTGTCGGGCACGCCGGTCGCACCCGTGGCTGATTTTACGCTCGATTGGAAGAACGCCGCGACCAGCCAGACGAAGGGGGCCGGGCTTTCCGCGCTCGCGATCGGCGCGGATGGCAAGTTCGCGGACAACAAGCTCGATTTCAAAACGGATCTGAGCGGCAAAGGCGGCGTTTCGCTGAAGGCGGCCGGTAACTTCGTGACGGGAGGGCCGAATGCGCAGTCGCTGCAGGTCGATGCCGATATCGTCAACATTCCGGCCGGATTGGCCAATGCCTTCGTGCCTGGGCTGAATGCTGAAGGCGCCATCACCGGCAGCGTCACCGCTTCGGGCAAGCTGCCGGCGCCGGCGCTCGATTTCAAGCTGAACTGGAAGAACGCGGCCACCAGCCAGACGAAGGTCGCCAAGCTCTCCTCGCTCGGGCTGACGGCGAGCGGCAAGCTGGAAAACAATATCCTCAATTTCAACGCGAATGCCGGCGGCAGCGGCGGGTTTGCGATCAAGGCCGATGGCAGCTTCGTCGTGACAGGCACTGACGCGCAGACGCTGAAGGTGGACGGCACGCTTGCCAATATTCCGGCGGCGCTCGCCAACGCCTTCATGCCCGATCTTGCCGCGCAGGGCATGATATCGGGACGCTTCGGCGCATCCGGCAAGTTGCCGATGCCGGCCGCGCAGTTCCAGCTGGATTGGAAGAACGCCTCGACCAGCCAGATCAAGGCGGCCAGCCTTTCGGGCGTCGGCGCTTCGGTCAACGGGACGTTTACGGACAATACGCTCACCTTCGACAGCAACGTCTCGGCCACCGGCGGCATGTCGGTGAAGGCGGCTGGTAATCTCAAGCTTCAAGGTTCGGCGATCGGCGATCTCAAGGTCGATGCGACGTTGAGCGGAGTTCCGGCCGGTCTCGCCAATGGCTTCGTCGATGGCCTCGGCGCCAGCGGCACGATTTCGGGCACGGCTTCGGCATCCGGCACGCTGCAGCAGCCGAAGGCCAGCTTCGATCTCGCTTGGGCCGACGTCGCGACCAGCCAGACGAAGGCGGCGAAGCTGCGCGCCATGGCGCTGGCGCTCAAAGGGACGCTTGAGGACAAGGCGCTCGATTTCACGACGAAGCTCGACGGTCAGGACGGTGCGGCGCTCGAGGCGGCGGGCAAGGTCGGGATCGAGGGGACCAAGCCGACGACGATCGAGGCCAATGCGACGCTCAACAACCTGCCGGCAGCGCTTGTCAGCAGCTTCGTGCCCGACCTCGATGCCGGCGGCATGATCTCGGGCACCGCCAAGGTTTCCGGCGCTCTGCCGCTGCCATCCGTCGATTTCAAGCTCAACTGGGCGAATGCGACGACGCGGCAGACCAAGAGCGCCAACCTTTCGGCGCTCAGCCTCGACGCAACGGGCAAGTTCGCCGACAACAAGATCAATTTCGACGCCAATCTGGCCAGCAACAGCAAGACATTGCTTAAGGCCAAGGGGACGGCGGCGCTGGTTGGGGCCAACATCCAGGGGCTTTCCGTCGATGCCGATATCACCGATCTGCCGGCGAGCCTTGCCAACGGCTTCGTGCCTGGCCTTGGCGCCGAGGGCACGATTTCGGGTCGGGCGAAGACATCGGGAACGCCGGCCAATCCCGTCATCGACTTCAACCTCGATTGGAAGAACGCGGCAACGACGCAGACGCGGGCCGCCGGCGTCGGTTCGCTGTCGGCCAATGCCAACGGCAAGCTTGCCGACAACAAGCTCGACTTCACCACCAATCTTACCGGCAACAACGTGGCGCTGAAGGCGGCGGGCAACTTCGTGGTTGCGGGCGCCAATGCGCAATCGCTTGCCGTGAAGGCCGACATATCGAACCTGCCGGCGGGCCTCGCCAACGCCTTCGTTCCGGGGCTGGCCGCCGAGGGCAATATCTCCGGCACGGTCGCTGCGTCAGGCAAGCTGCCGATGCCTGATGTCGACTTCAAGCTCGATTGGCGCAATGCCGCGACCAGCCAGACGCGGGGCGCGGGCGTCTCGCCGCTTGCGATCGGCGCGAACGGCAAGCTCGCTTCGGGCCGGCTCACCATCGACACGACAGTTACCGGCGATGCCGGACTGTCGCTGCGAGGCGGCGGCAATCTGGCCATTTCAGGGAACCGGGCGCTCGACATGCGCTTTTCCGGCAACCTGCCGTTTGCCGTTCTCGGCGCGCAGCTCGCGGCGCAAGGGTTCGTCGCGGAAGGCAACGCCAACTTCAATCTGCAGGTCGGCGGAACGGCTGCGGCGCCCGTGATCAATGGCACGGTTGCCACCAGCGGCGCCAAGGTCATCGACGTCCGGCGCAATCTGGAGATCAACAGCCTGACGGCCGATATCCGCTTCGACGGGCAGCGCGCGGTGATCTCGCGCCTGACCGGGCAGCTCGCGAGCGGCGGCAACATCGCGGTGACCGGCGATGTCGGCATTCAGCCGGCGGCGAACTTCCCCGCTAATATCGATGTCCGTCTCAACAAGGCGGTCTATGTCGACGGCACGCTTGTCGTCGCAACGGTCGACGGCACGATCGGGCTGCGTGGACCGCTTCTTGCCAATCCGACGCTGAACGGCAAGCTTACGCTTGAGAAGGCTTCGATCACAGTTCCGGAGAAGCTTCCGACATCGCTGCGCGAGATCGATATCCGCCACAAGAACGCGCCGAAGGCCGTTCTCGCTCAGATCCGCGATACGACGCAGGAAGGCGCGAGGGGCAAATCGAGTACGCTCAATCTGGATATCCAGGTCGATGCGCCCTCGCAGATCTTCGTGCGCGGACGCGGGATCGACGCCGAGCTCGGCGGCAGCGTGACCATTCGAGGCACGGCGTCCGTGCCTGTGGTTTCCGGCGGCTTCACCATGCGTCGCGGGCGTCTCACCATCCTCAACCGCCGGCTCGATTTCTCCGACAAGAGCCGCATCACCTTTGCCGGCGATCTGACGCCGGCGCTGCAGATGGCGGCGACCTCGACCTCGGGCACGACGACGCTGACCGTCGATGTGGCGGGACTGGCGACCGACCCCGCCATCACCTTCTCCTCCTCGCCGGCGCTGCCGCAGGATGAAGTGCTGGCGCAGCTGATCTTCGGGCAGTCGATGTCGAAGCTCTCGGCTATCCAGATCGCCCAGCTCGCCGATGCCGTCAGCCAGCTTGCGGGCGGGCGCTCGACCTCGCTGTTCCAGGGATTGCGCAACCAGCTGGGCGTCGACGATTTCGATATCAGCACCGATGCCAACGGCCAGACCAATGTCGGTGTCGGCCGCTATCTCAACGAACGCACCTATATCGAGCTGCAGCAGAACACCAAGGACGGCGCCAAGGCGATCATCAACCTCGATGTCGGGCGCGGCGTGAAGCTGCGCGGGGCGGCCGGTGCCAATGGCGCCGGCGAGGCGGGCGTGGTGTACGAGAAGGAATATTGAGGGTGGGGGCGTGGGGCCCCCGCGTTCACCTCTCCGGCAAGCCGGCTTTCCGGAAGCCATCGGCGAAGTGTTGTCCCACATCTGTGTCGCGCAGCGGCTGGGAGTTGAGCCAATGGTCGATCGTGAAATGGGGATGGGCGATCAGGAACAATTCTGCTTCCCGGTGCGCTTCCTCGTCGTCGCCCAACTGCGAAAGCGTCGCGGCCAGGAATTTGCGTGAGTTTGTACGATAGGTCTCCTCCCTGCGCAGGGTAACCTTCGCTGCCTGATAGTCGTGCGCGGCGTACTGCGCCTGACCGAGATGACAAAGGTACCAGCAGGCTGGGTAGGGATTGAGCCGCAGGGCT
>NZ_DDHH01000193.1:2814-3707 GCF_002338015.1 Rhizobium sp. UBA1881 | reverse complement strand
CGCGGGCGATCTGCTCCAGCGGCAGGATGCGGTCCACCCCGCCCTTGGCGATCGCCTCCTTCGGCATGCCGAAGACAACGGAGGTCGCCTCGTCCTGCGCCACCGTGTAGGCGCCGGCCTGATGCATCTCGAGCATCCCCTTGGCGCCATCGTCGCCCATCCCGGTCATGATGATGCCCATGGCATTGGAGCCTGCCGAACGCGCCGCCGAGCGGAACAAGACATCGACCGACGGCCGGTGGCGCGAGACCAGCGGACCGCTCTTGACCGCAACGTGATAGCGCGCCCCACGCCGCTCAAGCAGCATATGGCTGTCGCCGGGCGCGATCAGCACATGGCCGCGCAACACGGGATCGCCATCGACGGCCTCCTTGACCTCGACCTCGCACAGGCTGTTCAGCCGCTTTGCGAAGGCCGCGGTGAATTTTTCCGGCATGTGCTGGACGATGACGATCCCCGGCGCGTTGGCCGGCAGCGCCTCCAGAAACTCGCGCAACGCCTCCGTTCCACCGGTCGACGCGCCGACGCAAACCACCATCTCCGTCGTCTTCGCCATGGCTTTCCCTGATGGCGGCGGCAGCATCGCATCCGCCGTCAGCTTCTGCGCCGGCATCGGTGCGCCGGGCCGCAGGCTGTTGACGTTGCGTCTGACGTTCCCAAGACGCGCATGCGAAGCGCTCTTCACCGCCTCGCGGATGCGGACCGCGTCGTCGGCCAGACTGTCGGCAGCGCCGATCTTCGACTTCAGGATCACGTCGACGGCGCCGGCCTCCAGCGCCTGCATCAGCGTTTCCGACCCAGCCTCCGTCAGCGACGAGCACATGACGACGGGGATCGGCCGCTGCGACATCAGCTTGCGCAGGAAGGTGATGCCATCCATGCGCGGCATCTCG
>NZ_DDHH01000193.1:2333-2695 GCF_002338015.1 Rhizobium sp. UBA1881 | reverse complement strand
CATCCATGCGCGGCATCTCGACATCGAGCGTGATGACATCAGGGATTTCTTCCTGAATCTTCTTCGCCGCCATGAAGGGATCGGTCGCGACCCCCATGATCTCGATATCGGGATCTTCCTGCAGCACGCGAACGAGCGTCTGGCGAACGCTTGCGGAATCGTCGATGACGAGAACGCGGATCTTCTTGCCCATATGCTCTTTGACCTAGATGCGCTGGAACACGGTGTTGGAAACCTGCTTCAGGGGCAGGTCGATACCGGTGATGGATTCGGAGTGGCCGATGAACATGTAGCCACCCGGCAGGAGCCGCGCGCACAAGCGCTTCAGAACGCCCGATTGCGTCGGCTTGTCGAAGTAGATC
>NZ_DDHH01000193.1:1616-2162 GCF_002338015.1 Rhizobium sp. UBA1881 | reverse complement strand
TAGATCAGCACGTTGCGGCAGAAGATCATGTGCATCCCCTCACCGACGGGGTAGTTCTCGTCCATCAGGTTCATGCGCGCGAAGCCGACGCGGCTGCGCAGATCGGCCGAGATGCGAACCTCGCGGCGATCCTTCTGCTTGGCGACCATCACATATTTCCGCTGCAGCTCGCGCGGCACCGGATGCACCAGATCCTCGGAATAGATACCGCGCCGCGCCGTCGCCAGCACGTCGGTGCTGAGGTCGGTCGCGAGGATGCTGTAGTTGAGGTCGCGCCGGTCGGCGACGAACTCTTCCAGCACCATGGCCATCGTATAAGGCTCAGCCCCTGTGGAGCAGGCCGAGCTCCAGGTGCGGATGGTGCGCACGCCGCTCGAGACGAGTGCGGGAAGCGCCACCTGCTGCATATATTCGAAGTGGCGCGCCTCGCGGAAGAAGTCGGTCTTGTTCGTCGTCACCGCGTCGATCAGATAGACCGTCTCCTGCTCCAGCCCGTCATCATGGAACAGGAAGTCGCAATAGTCGTCGAAGGTCGCGTGCTGCGTT
>NZ_DDHH01000193.1:1151-1432 GCF_002338015.1 Rhizobium sp. UBA1881 | reverse complement strand
TGATGCCGCTATAGTCATAGATGAACTGTGCAAGCTTCTCGAAATTCCGCTTGCTGATCCTGTCGCCCACCATCTGGGTCTCAACGGCAGCCATGCTCATAAGTCAAAATACTCCAGCGTGTCCGCTCAGGCGGCCGATTGCAGGGCGGAGGCATCCTCGCGCGACAGAAGCCGCGCGAGATCGACGATGACGACGAAGCCGGTTTCGCGGCGCACGACGCCGGAAATGTAATCCGAGCGCCAGCGCACGCCGATATCAGGCGCCGCCTCGATCTGGTCGC
>NZ_DDHH01000193.1:405-967 GCF_002338015.1 Rhizobium sp. UBA1881 | reverse complement strand
CGCCGCCTCGATCTGGTCGCGCCTGAACGGCGTGACTTCGAAGACCCGGTCGGCGACGAGGCCGAGCGTGAGAAGCCGGCTCTCCATCGGGATGTCGAGGACGAGAACCCGCGTGTGCGACGTGGGCACCGTCTTCGACATGCCAAGCTTCAGCCTGAGATCGATGGTCGGGACGCCCTGGCCGCGCACGTCGCGCAGGCCAAGGAGATAGTCGGGACCATTCGGGATCTTGAAGGCCTCGGCATAGTCGAGGATCTCGCGAACCACCTCCACAGGCACGGCGAAGATTTCCTCGCCGAGGCTGAAGGTGACGAACTGCGCTTCCTGGGAGGTGGTTGCCATATTATGCGCTTTCCTTGAAATCGGCGTCGCCGTCATCGGGTCCGCCCATGGCCATGTCGAGTGCGAAGCCCTTGGCGCGGGCCTGCTGCGCCGAGACCGAGTTGGCAACCGGCTTGGAGGCAGGCTTGCGGGCGGCTGCGGGCGCGGGGCTGCGAACGCTGATGCGGGCGGCAGGCTTGCGGCTATCGCGGCTGCCGGCCATGTCGACCTTGAAGAAGGC
>NZ_DDHH01000193.1:0-137 GCF_002338015.1 Rhizobium sp. UBA1881 | reverse complement strand
CTGCGAGGCGCCAATATCCTGCTCGCGGCAAGCGGCGCTGATCTCGGACACCAGTTCCGCGGTCTTGCGGATGTCGGGAACCAGGCGACCAAGCATGTCGCCGGCTTCGCTGGCGGCCTTGACAGTATCACCAGACA
>NZ_DDHH01000039.1:3835-5156 GCF_002338015.1 Rhizobium sp. UBA1881 | reverse complement strand
GCGGATCGGTGCTGCTGTTTGAGAACCTCGTTAAATCGCGCGCGATTGGGCAGCCCGGTCAGCGCATCGGTATAGGTGAGCGCTTCACGCTCGAGCGCGCGCTCGTTTCTTTCCAGGGCAATCGCGCAAAGATGGACGCATGCATCGACGACATCGCGTTCGAGTTGGCTGGGGCCACGCTTCTCTCGAAAATAAAACGCGAAGGTTGCCAGAACGCGATCACCGCTCATGATTGGCGTCGACCAGCAGGCCTTGAAGCCCAGCGGCAAAACCAGAGCCTTGAAATCCTGCCACCGCGCATCGTTTTCGATGTCGGTCACCGTAACCGGCACACCGTGATAGGCGGCCGTTCCGCAGGAGCCGGCGAGCGGACCGATGGCCAGATTATCGATCGTTTGAGAATAGGCCGGGGGCAGTGATGGTCCGGCGAGCGGATGCATGTGGCCATCCCTAACCGCCAAGACCGAACAAACCGTCCAGGGGATCGCTGCCTCCACGCGTACACACAGCGCATGGATGACGGCGCACAGCGGCTCACCTTTGGCGATCATTTCAAGAATGGCGTTCTGCAGCGTCAGCATGATTGTCCCACTCGAGATTACGAAACCCATAGTGGCATGCTCTTGTTCAAATCGGATTGAATGCATCGTTAAACTTCTATCTTTGCACTCTAACTAAATAAGCTTCTCCTCATTTCAGCTCCGGCTATCGCTCCTTCACGTAGACATTGGCCTCGACCGCAGCTGCAATGAACGCATTTCGTGCCTCCGAGGGCGGTCTCTTGCCGCTTAGAACCTGCTGGCAGGTGCGCTTTGCGGTTTTTAGACTTCGCCCCCGAGCGATCGGCCACGCCGTATTCAACGCGGTGGCTGCTTCGCTTGTGTTCGTTACCGTTCGAAATTCGCCGAATCTGCTCGCCTGGAAGTAGATCGGCCGGCTCCACCGTTTCGGGTCCATAACGCAATACCTCCGATACCGGTTAACGCATGTTTGGTTGTGTCGTTCCAATATTTTAACGTCAGCGTTGATGCCGAACAACCAAAGAAGATTCTAAGCAACTGTGCTTCGCCGGTCATAGCGCCCCGGTCGATACGCGTTACGGTGGTGCGAAACGGGGGCGAATGTAATGACAAAGACAGACTGGCCGAAAGAAGCGCTGACATCGGAAGCGCTGGAAATGCTGGATCGCATACTCACGCATTGGTGCGTCGAACAGAATTGCGACGCGAACAGCGACCGTGGACAGGCGACAGCCAAGGCGCTGATTGATTGGTTTGAGTTTGGCGTACAAAACGAAAACGAATTGGCGCGACTGGCACGC
>NZ_DDHH01000039.1:2795-3648 GCF_002338015.1 Rhizobium sp. UBA1881 | reverse complement strand
AGATTGAGCAGCAAGCACTTCGTGCGCAAAGAATAATTGTATCCGTCCCAACAAATGCTGAGAGAGATGGCGACTGACAGAGAGGGAGCAAAAAAATCTCTTGGGTGTGATGCAATGCAATATGCATCTCCCTTCCTATGCACTATCCCTTGTTTCCGGCCGCATTTGACTGCTCCTCCCAGCGGTAGGGTGGCCGTATACATGAAAAAGGATAGCGCCCCACATGACCAACACTCTTATTGAATCCATCAAGAAGCGCCGCAGTCAGTATGCTCTCGGCAAGACACTGCCGATTTCCCAGGAAGAAACCACCAAGCTGATCCAGGAAGCCGTCAAGCACACGCCGTCTTCCTTCAATTCGCAGAGCTCGCGTGTTCTGGTTCTCTACGGCGCAGAAAGCGACAAGCTCTGGGGCTTCGTGATGGACGCACTGCGCAAAATCGTTCCTGCCGACGCGTTTGAATCGACCGAAAAGCGCATCAACAGCTTTGCCGCCGGCGCCGGCACCGTTCTCTTTTTCGAAGACCAGGACGTCGTGAAGGGCCTGCAGGAAAAGTTTGCGCTTTACGCCGACAATTTCCCGATCTGGTCAGAACAGTCGAGCGGCATGGCGCAGTTTGCCGTTTGGGCAGCGCTTGCCGCATCCGACATTGGCGCCAGCCTGCAGCACTACAATCCGTTGGCCGACGCTGAAATTGCAGCCGCCTGGAACATCCCTTCCTCGTGGAAGCTGCGCGCGCAGATGCCGTTCGGCGCCAACTCAGCCGCCTTCGGCGAAAAGGCGTTCATGGACGACAGCGATCGCTTCAAAGTCTTCGGCTGATACTTAGTTCCGGCGGCGCCATGCGCCGCC
>NZ_DDHH01000039.1:0-2741 GCF_002338015.1 Rhizobium sp. UBA1881 | reverse complement strand
GGCGGCGCCATGCGCCGCCGGCTTCTCTGCCTGGTCGGGAACGGCTGTAGGGTGGGTGAGTTGACTGGGAGACAGCTACTTGGATCGTCTCGAATGCGACCGCATGTTCGTTGCCGTCATCGACACGGGAAGCTTTGCTGCTGCAGCGGTGCGTCTCGGCACCAGCAGCGGCCAGGCTTCAAAGCTGGTTTCGCGCCTCGAAGCAAGCCTGGGCGTACAGCTTATCATGCGGACGACGCGCGCGCTTTCCCTTTCCGAGGCAGGACGCTCCTATTACGAACGCGTGAAATCGCTTCTTGAAGAATTCGACGCGCTTGATGCCTCCGTGCGCAACGCCTCGCGTGCACCATCGGGCCGGTTGCGGATTACCGCGCCGATCACTTTCGGCACGACGCAGCTCACGCCCATCCTCAATCAGTTCGCGATGGCTTTCCCCGACATCAACCTCGACCTCAGTTTCTCTGACCGAACGGTCAATCTTGTCGACGAAGGATTTGATGCCGCCGTGCGCATCGGGCGCCCTGAAGATAGCAGTCTGATCGCGCGCAAGCTTTGCACCGCGCGCATCGTGCTCGTCGCCGCCTCCTCATATCTCGACGAACGCGGCGTACCCCTGACGCCGGCGGATCTCACGGCTCACGATTGCATCATCGATACCAACTTTCGCGATCCGCTCACCTGGCGGTTCCGCAACAAGCCAGGTTCGCAGCCGCTGTTGACCGAAGTCCGGGGACGCATTCAGTTTTCGAATGCTGAGGCCTGCGTTGCTGCAGCCGAAGCGGGCTTAGGCATCGCGCGTGTGCCAAGCTTCGTTGCCGGCGCGCGACTTCGTCTTCAGTCGGTGCGCCCCTTGCTGTCCGATTTCGAGGATGAGCCGCGCGGTCTTTACGCGGTCTATCCCCCTGCCCGGCACCTTGCACTTAAGGTCAGGGTGCTCGTCGATTTCCTGGCCGACGCCTTTCGCGGGCAACCTGCATGGGACAAGGGCTGGTCGTGATTGCTTCCATTTTGGAATGAACTATTCTCTTTTTGACTGGATAATCATTGATCTGGAATTGCGTCATATCAAACTCCAACAGCGCGCAAGAACAGATCAGGAGTTTAGTCATGCTCGTGGATGGCAAGTGGACTGCCGATTGGCACCCCGTGCAGGCAACTGACGCTAAGGGCGGCTTCGTCCGGCAGATTTCGGGTTTTCGAAACTGGGTCACGCCTGATGGCTGCGCCGGCCAGACCGGTGAAGGCGGCTTCAAGGCCGAGGCCGGCCGCTACCATCTCTACGTCGCGCTCATCTGCCCCTGGGCCTCGCGCACGCTGATCGGCCGGGCACTGAAGAAGCTGGAAGATGTGATTTCGGTATCGGTCGTCGAACCGGCTCTCTCCGATCAGGGTTGGCGCTTTGGAGACTACCCGGGCGCCAATCGCGATGAGCTCAACAGCGCCACCTATATGCACGAAATCTACACCAGCGCCGACCCGCATTACACCGGCCGCGCCACCGTGCCCGTGCTTTGGGACAAGGAACGCCGCACCATCGTCAACAACGAGTCGGCAGATATCCTGCGGATGCTCAATTCCGGCTTCGGCGCGCTTGCCGATCGCGCGATCGATCTCTACCCGGAAGATCTGCGCACCGAGATCGACGCCCTTAACGGGCGCATCTATCCGCAGCTCAACAACGGCGTTTATCGCACCGGCTTCGCGACCACACAAGTCGCCTATGAGGAAGCCTTCGCCGACGTCTTCACGATGCTCGACGAACTGGAGGCGCGCCTCGAAGGACAGCGACCATTCCTCTTCGGCACACGACTGACGGAGGCCGATGTCCGCCTCTTCGTAACGCTCATCCGCTTCGACGCTGCCTATAACGGGCTCTTCAAGTGCAACTTGCGCCGGCTGGCGGATTATTCCAACCTCAGCCGTTACGTCGACAACATGCTTGCGATACCCGGCATCCGCAAGACGGTCAGCGTCGATCATATCAAACGCGGCTACTACTCGATCAAGGCGCTGAACCCGACGGGCATCGTGCCTGTCGGCCCGCAGCTTCCATTCGTGATCTGAGAGGAAATGGCCGTGTCGACTATTGCATCGCATATGCTTGTTATCATGCTCCATGGCGTTGGTTCGAGCGGCGCCGATCTTGCGCCCTTAGCCAATGCCTGGAAAGTCACACTTCCAAGTGCGGTGTTCGCTTCACCGAATGCGCCGAGCCCATCGAGTTTCGGCGCGGGCTACCAGTGGTTCAGCGTGTCGGGTGTGACCGAGGACAACAGAAGCGGACGTATCAAGGAGGCGCGCCAGGCTTTTGACGACATTATCTCGGCGATCATCAAGGAGAACGGCTTCGCCGATCGGCTCGAGCGCGTCGTTCTGGTCGGCTTCTCGCAGGGCACCATCATGGCGCTCGACGCCGTGGCGGCCGGGCGCTGGCCAGTCGGCGCCGTCGTCGGCTTCTCCGGTCGCCTCGCCTCGCCGCTTCCGCTCGCGCCCGCGGTCAAGACGCCGGTACTCTTGGTGCATGGCAGCGCCGATCCGGTCATTCCGGCGACTGAAACGACGCGTGCCGCCGCGGCTCTTCAGACGTTTGGCATGAACGTGGAAACGATCATCGTTCCTGGGCTCGGCCATACAATTTCGGCTGACGGCGCTGCACGGGCGGGTGCGTTTATGGCTGAAGCGCTGAAGTGATCCAGACCTCGGAAAGTGAGAGCGTTGCGCCTAGCACTACTTTGGCACTT
>NZ_DDHH01000002.1:2564-63639 GCF_002338015.1 Rhizobium sp. UBA1881 | reverse complement strand
GCTCTTCCGATCTAGGCAGAGTCGAGCTTTGCGATCTGTCCAGAAGCGTTGTCTGCATTGGTCTGGAACACCAACACGCCAGTCAGAGCCCCGTACTCCGTGTCGCTTTTTGCAGTGACCTGGAGCTGCCCACGAGTGAAAACGTCCCAGTCCGAGGCGCCTGACGTCGAAGCGTTCGCGGTCACCGCGTTCGGCCCGGCATTGGCCTGGAAACGAATATAGCCATTAATCTTAAGGCAGGTCTCGGTGCCAGGAATGTAGAAATACCCGCTACCGTAAGCATCGCAGACGCGGACATACTCAACAGTTTCGGGTTCAGCAGCGACGATCGCGTCCGCAGCCTGTGCACTTGAAAGAGCGGCCAGTGCTGAGGTCGAACAAATAAGAAGTGTCTTGATTTTCATTGTCGGTTCAATCTTCTTTCGATTGGGCACAGGGGATCAGTGCAGAAATCGGATCCGCTATTCCTGTGTCGTCGGGTTTGTGTGAAGGCGTGCGATCAAGCGCACCGCCTAGATCGTCAGTACAGAGATCTGATCAGCTGCTGATGATGACGTGAGACATACGCGGATTTCCCCCTAATCCTTTGAGACTTCCAATTGCAACTTCGTCAATCGCGGCGTCGTCGTGCTCACGTGAGCATGATTACCTGCCGGACATTCCCTGTTTCCCCAACCTGATTAGCTGCGGTTCGGCTGAATTCGCAAATATGAAATCGCGCGAATTGATATGTTTCAATTATAGAAAACTAGGCCCTCTTCCGGCCGCAGTCAGCTCGGTGAGACAACCTTCCTCGAGAGAACACAATGATGACACACACGAAGAACGCAGCAATGAAGATGCCGATCGGCATTTCCGAGGCACCGTGGCAACGATCGGCGCTATTGGCGTCCGCGGTGCCTCGGGTGGCCAGTTTGACGAGTCCTGCGCCATGAAGGCTCTTGAAATCCATGCCAAGCACCTGAAATAATTCTCTTGCCCGCGCGCTTATTCGGCGCGGGGGCTTAAACTTCGAGGCAGCAATGCGACGTTTTCTTATGGCAGGAGTCTTGATCATGGCGCTAGGCGGGAATGTTTCGGCCACGGTGCTAGGCGCTGTGGAAACTGGCAATCATCGCGGGCTGGAGCAAGCGTTGGCCTCGGGTAACCCTATCGATGAGACGAATGCGAACCGGCAAACGGCGTTACTGGTGGCGGTCTGGAAAAACGATATCCAAGCCGCGCGTCTTCTTCTCGATGCCGGCGCCGATGTTAACGCCAAGGACAGTCTTCGGGACAGCCCCTTCCTTGTGGCCGGGGCTCATGGTCGGACGGAAATCCTGCGCATGATCCTTGCTCATGGAGCCGATCTCACCAGCACAAATCGATTTGGGGGTACTGCCCTGATTCCCGCTGCCGAGAAGGGGCATCCCGATGCCGTGGACATGCTGATCGCAGCGGGGGTCGATGTCGATCATGTCAACAAGCTGGGATGGACGGCCTTGCTTGAAGTCGCGATCCTAACCGATGGCGGGCCTGTCTCTCAGCGCATCGTCAGTGCCCTGCTCGCGGCGGGGGCAGACGCTGAGATCAACGACTTCGACGGAAAGAACGCCCTGGTCCACGCGCGTGCCCGTGGGCTCTCCGCGATTATCGCCTTGCTCGAAGCCGCGATAGCCAAAGACTGAACCTAATCTGACGTCGCTTGAGGTTGCTGGTTTCGAAGGCTCGATCTGTCACCGCTTGATTGGCAGGAAGAGCGGCGCGAGTTCCGCCAGTGATCTTCCGCGCGGATCATCCGCGGAAATGCGGCCTGTCTTTGATTTCGATGCTTGCCGAATGATCTGCACTGAGCCGTCGTAATCAAGCCCCTCCAGTTTCCGTCGCTGGCAATGCAGCGGCCATTCACATAGATGGCCTTCACCGCCCGCTCCGCTGCGCAATGCAGAAGATTGCGCAGAGGGTCGTAAACCGGCGGTATGGCGGGATGGTTGAGGTCGATCAGTAAGAAATTCGGCTTGGCGTCGACGGCGATCCGGCTGATATTTTTGCGGTTAAGTGCCTTCGCTCCGGCGAGCGTTGCCATGTCGCGAACGTCGGATGTCTTGATGTCTAACACGGTTCTCTCGGTTTTCCCCACCAGTATGTGATGTAGCTCGACACACGCTCACCAATAGGCCGATAGAAGTCGCTCGAGATCCAGATTTTTTTAGTTGTGCTGTGAATCGCTGCCACGGACCCCAACGGGGCCTCCCCGCTCGCGCACCATCTGACGGAGGCGCGAGAAAACCGCCGAAGACTGGCGGACGCCGTCATGCTCGAACTCATTGGTCACCCAGACCCTGATGTTGCCAAGATCTCGCGCAGTTTCCAGCGACAGTTCGGCATCGACATACATATCATCGAAGTAGACGGCGGCCGCCACGGGGATCTCGCTCGAGGCCAACCGAAAGGGATCGTAAAGCGGCTCGAACTGGTCGTAGCGTGCGAATGCCTCGACCGCATTGCAGAACGGCCGCAGCGAGCGAATCTCCTCAAACATCCACGGGTACATCATCTCGCCGGTCAGGAGCAGCGGCCGGCTTCCTTCGCCAAATTCTGAAAACTCGGGCCTAACTCGCTCGGCAGCCCAGCCGGTCGCACCCGAGCCTTGGCCGTAAATGCTTTCCTGCAGAGCGGCAAACATCGGGTTGCCGTCATACGAGGTCAGCGACATGACGGATGCTAGGAAAGTGTCGGAGAAGCGTGTCTCCTCGTGGTCGGAGAAGGCCTCGTCGATCAGCCAGTGAATATTCTCATATCCCGGCGCCATACCGAAATCGATGCCGATAGTCTGCAATCGGCGGACCGTCAGCCGGTCGCCATCGGGAAGGCGGATATTCTCCGCCCCAATCTTGTCCGCGATCCGAGAGATGCGGTCGCGATCGTCAGGGTATCTCTTGTAGTATTCGCGGTTCTTGGCGGCCACGCGCGGATAGGTACGTCTGTAGACGTCGTCCGCGGACGCCGAAAGTCCCGCAAGGCCGCCCGTAACATAGCAGGCGGCCAGCCCCTCGGGAGCCCGAGACAGATAGGTGAGGGTAAGGAAACCACCGTAACTCTGACCGAGAGTCTCCCAACGCGCGCCACCAAATACTGTCTTCCTGAGATGCTCACAATCGGCGATGATGCTGTCGGCCCGGAAGTGGCTAAGATAGCGAGCTCCGGCGTTTCCGTCGGCAAACACCGCCATCGTGGCGCTTTCGATTCGGGTGCTTCTGCCAGTGCCGCGCTGGTCGAGCAGCACGACGCGATAATTCTTAAGTGCTTCACTCAGCCACGATGGACCGCCGCCCACGGGACGCGGCGACTTGCCGCCCGGGCCGCCCTGCAGGAAGAGCAGCACAGGCAGCGTCTCCCTATTACGTGAGGGATCGCAAACTTCGCGCGCGAACACCTTGATCGTTGCGCCATCCGGCTTCTTCCAATCGAGCGGCACATCAACGAGATGGTCACGGACGCAGATGCCGGGGATAGTGTATTCGCTGACGAGCATAATGAAATCCTGAACAATGTTGCGCTTCAGACCGGGCTACAACCGGAACTGGCCGGCATCAAGCTCAATCTCCATGATAGATGAGGCTGATCGACCACCTAACAAGATTGCCCGGAGAACGCCGAACTTCGGTTGGGAAGTCGAACTGTCAATGAAAAATCAAGACCTTCACCTTCAGCGTGTCGACATGGAAATGTCGCAAGTACGAATTTTTGCCTGAACGACCGGCTTCGGCGTATCTCGTGGATCAGGACCACCCCCAATGTGCAAGCTCGTTACCCCTGTCGGTTGGGAGATTGAATTAGCAACGAAATGGGCCAACCGAGAACGACCTGCTCTGGCCGGCAAACGTGCCGACCAGAAAGCTGCTAGGTGATCATCCCGGACGTCACCAGGACGAAAGCGAACGGCCTCCAGCTGGGTCAAAAAGGTGCATGCGGTTCATGTTGAAGGAAAGCGGCATGCGCGAACCTGGACGCGGTTCACTTTCCGGATCCACATTGGCGCACAGGCTGACCGGCCCGATATTGAAGTAAATCATCGTTTCCGGGCCAAGTGGTTCGACGAGATCGATAGTCGCCTCTATCGTTTCGAAGCCTGGTTTTGGCATCAGGCTCGATATCGATTCAGGCCGGATGCCGAATACAACCCGCTTGCCCGTATGCGACATGTATTCCGATGTTCGGGATGCGGGAACGGCAAGCCGGCTGCCATCATCAAGAACGACAACCAGCCCGTCGCCAGCGCTCTCAAGCTTTGCGTTCAGGAAGTTCATCGACGGCGAGCCGATGAAGCCCGCCACGAACTGACTGACCGGACGATGGTACAGCTCTTGAGGCGGTCCCGCCTGTTCAATGATGCCACCGTTCATGACCACGACACGATCGGCCATCGTCATTGCCTCGACCTGGTCATGGGTGACATAAACAGTCGTTGTCGGGAGCAATTGGTGTAGGCGCTTGATCTCAGTGCGCATCTGAACACGCAGCTTGGCGTCGAGATTGGAAAGTGGCTCGTCGAACAGGAAGACTTTCGGGTTGCGCACGATAGCGCGCCCCATGGCGACACGCTGGCGCTGCCCGCCTGAAAGCTGGCCGGGGCGCCGCGACAGAAGCTCGGTGATATGCAGTGTATCGGCGGCGCGGGTGATGCGCTCGTCGATTTGCGCCTTGGGAAGCTTCTGTTGTTCGAGGCAGAAGGAGATGTTTTCCCTGACACTCATATGTGGATAGAGCGCATAGTTCTGGAAGACCATAGCGATATCGCGTTTGCCTGGGCCAAGCCGATTGACGACCTGATCGCCGATGACGATATCGCCACCGGTTATATGTTCCAGGCCAGCGATCATGCGCAGCGTCGTGGACTTGCCGCAGCCCGACGGACCGACGAAAACGACAAACTCGTTGTCCTCGATCGTGAGGTTGATGCCGCGCACGGCTTCGTAGATGCCGTAAGATTTGACCACATTGCGAAGTTCAAGGCGAGCCATGGTGTTCCCCCTACTTCTCATGCAGCCAGACGGCCATGGCGCCCGGCTCTCTGTTTGCCCAGAGGTGGTATGGGATCGCCTTGAAGCGCGTCGGCTTGAGCGCCGGCGGCTGCGTACGATAGAGCGTCTCCTGCCAGTCGGATGCATCGGCTTCAAGTGCATCGCCTTCAAGGACGGTCGCTCCACCAAGAAGTGTCTCGTCGAAACTTACGGCGATCTCGCCCTCAGCCGGCAGCCGCAGCCGTTGCGGTTCGGTGCCGAGATCGGCTTCCTCCACGCAGAAAATCACCGGACCGCGCCGCAGCGCAAAGCGACCGCTGTCTTCGGTCGCCGCGGGATGGGCATAGAGGCGGTCGACCGGCATGTCGAAAGCCAGCCTGACCGTATCGCCGTCCTTCCATTCCCGCTCGATCGCGACGTAACCCTTGGTAACGTCGAGCTTGGTGGCCTGGCCATTGACGAAGACATGTGCGACGCGGCACCAGCCTGGAATGCGAAGCCGCAAGGTGAAGCGCGTTGCCTGACCGAGGCCAAGTGAGATGGCGACGTCGCCGTTCCAAGGATATTGGCTCTTCTGCTGCAAGCGGAGGAATGAATTGCCAACGGAAAGCTCGGCCGTGTTCTCACCATAGAGATGGATCGCCACCTCATCGGCCTTGGTGGAGTAGAAATACTGGCCGAGCGATGTGATGAACCGGGCGATGTTGGTCGGGCAGCACGGGCAGTAGTGCCACTTCCAGCGGCGGTTATGCCCATGGCTCTCCAGGACGTTCTCGTAGAAGTAATGTTCGCCATCGCGCGAGATACCCGAAAGGGCGCCATTGTAGAGCACCGTCTCGAGCTTGTCGGTAAACTTGCTGTCGAGCTCGATCTGGGCCATGCGGTGGCTGAAGAAGCCGAGCGCGACGGCCGCGCAGGTCTCGGCATAAGCGGTCTCGTTCGGCAGATCGTATTCGCGTGTAAATCCTTCGTTGGACGCCGAGGGGCCAAGGCCGCCGGTGACATAAAGCTGGCGTCCGACCAGATTGTCAAACAGCCGGTCACAGGCGCTCTTCAGGCTCTCATCGTCGTTCTCGAAGGCAAGATCAGCCATGGCGGAGAACAGGTACATCGCGCGCACGGCATGACCGACAACCTGGGTCTGTTCCCGCACCGGCATATGGGCCTGGCTGTAGGCGTAGGTCTGGAAGACGTAGCCTGCGGGGTCCTCGCCACGTTTGCGCGCTTCCTCGTCGTAGTAGGAAGGCATCTGGCCACGCTCGTCGACAAAGTAGGTCGCCAGCTTCAGGTGCCGCGGGTCCTTGGTCACGCGGTAGAGCTTGACGAGTGCGAGCTCGATTTCCTCGTGCGCGTCATAGCCGCGAAGCTTGTCCGGCTCGCGGCCGAACGTATCGATGATATGATCGACAGCACGGATCATCACGTCAAGGAAGCGGCGCTTTCCTGTCGCTTCGAAATAGGCCACGGCTCCTTCCAGCAGATGCCCCATCGAATACATTTCGTGAAGATCACGCAGGTTGGTCCAACGGTTTTCCGGCTCGCGGCGGATGAACCAGCTGTTCAGATAGCCATCGGCCATCTGGCCGTGTTCGAGTTTCTCGACGATCGCGTCGATCTTCGCCTCGACATCAGGGTTGGGATGGTTCTTTAGCGTGTAGCTGGCGGCTTCGATCCACTTGCCGAAATCAGAATCGAAGAAGTGCTGCATCGACAGGCCGCTCGGCTGGATCGGGCGAGCAAGCGGACCGGCCGGCTTGTCGAAATCCAGAACTTCGAGAAAGCCTTCCTCGTCGAGCCGCATGTGCTGGGTGGGAATGGTGACGTCGCGGACGGTGTCTGTCCAGCTTTTCCAGAAGCCGCCGTCGAAGGTGACGCGGGTATGGTCGGCGGGAACGTAGCGGTCGATCGGTAACCGCGGCTGTGCTTTCTGGGCGTTAGACATTGAGGCTCCTTGAGCGGACGTGCCGCTTCTTATTTCACGGCGCCGGCCGTCAGGCCGCGCACATAGTAGCGTTGCAGAAGAAGGAAGAGGATGATGCAGGGGATCATGGTAACCGCGATGCCGGCCTGCAATGCGCCCCAATCGATGATACCGTAGAGGCCCGATGACACGTTCACCAGCATGATCGGCAGGGTGAACTTGTTCTGATCCGACAGGAAGATGAGTGCGGCCAGGAACTCGTTCCAAGAATTCAGGAAGGCGAACATCGCTACCGTCGCTACACCGGGCAAGGCGATCGGCAACATGATGCGCCGCAGGATCGTCGCCTGCGAGGCGCCGTCGATACGCGCCGCCTCGATCAGCGCCTTGGGCACGGCATCAAAGGCATTACGCATCATGAAGACCGAGAACGGCAGCTGGAAAGTGACGTAGATCAAAACGAGCCCGAACAGGCTGTTCTGCAAGCTGAGCATCTTCAGAATGAGGAACAGCGGTGTCAGGATCGACTGAAACGGGATCATCATTGTCGCCATGATCAGGACGAACAGTATCGACTGACCGGGGAACCTAAACTTGGAGAAGCCGTAACCAGCGGGCACTGAAACGATGATTGTCAGCAGCACCGTTCCGACAGCGATCAGCACGGAGTTGCCCGCGTAGACGTACCATCCGGCACCGACATTCTCGAGGCGGCGGTAATTTTCCAGCGAGAAGGTCTTCGAAAACAGCGAAGCCGGATTGGCGAGCGCTTCCGCGGCTGGCTTGAACGAATTCGCCAGTGACCAGACGATCGGCATGATGAAGAAGATAGCAAGCAGGATCGAAGCGAGCAGGAAGAGCAGATAGCCGGTATTGCCACCGCGAGGATTGCTGCCCGTATTGGATTGGGTGGACGTCATTAACCTTCCTCCGCACGTTCGCGCAACAGCACGAATTGAATGGCACTAATGGCAACGAGAACGATGAGCAGCGCAAAGGAGAGCGCAGAGCCGTAGCCGAGCCGGTAAGACGAGAACGATGCGAGGTAGATGGAGAACACGGCCGAGATCGTACTATTTTCAGGGCCACCTTGCGTGATGATGAAGAACTGGTCGAAGGCGAGCATCGACGAGGTGACATTGAGAACCAGGGCGAGCACGAGCGAATTGCGCATCAGCGGCAGCGTGATCCGGCGAAAGCGGCTGAAGACGCTAGCGCCGTCGATCTTGGCAGCCTCGATCACGTCGTTGGAGATGCCCTGCAGACCGGTCAGCAGAATGACCATAGTGAAGCCGGCTGTCTTCCAGACGACCATCAGGATGATCACGGCAAGCGCCGGCCAGAAGCTTTCAAGCGGCCGCGGTGCTGCGCTGATAAGGCCAATGCCGCGCAGGACCTGGGCAAAGACGCCACTGTCGGGATTGAGCAACCACATCCACAGTGTGGATGCCGCACCAAACCCGATGACAACAGGCATGAAGAAGATCGTGCGGAAGAAGCCGGCAGATCGCAGCGGGCGATCGACCAACAGCGCCAAGGGAAAGGCCACTGCAAAGATCGCGGCCGTTACGAGGACCGTGTAGAGCAGTGTGAAGCCCAGCGAGTGCCAGAGCTGCATGTCGCCAAGCAGTTCAGCGTAATTGGCAAAGCCGATGAACTTCTTCCGCCCAAGCAGCGGCCAGTTGTAGAAGCTCATCCATATCGTCATGGCGAGCGGGACCAGAAACAGCACCAGGATAAACAGGAAGCCGGGCAGGATGAACGCCAATCCAAGCCAGCCCTGCGGCTCCCGTTCTCCAGAGATCGGCTGCTTCATATCCTTTGTCGGGGTGTCGACCACAATCATTCCTCGAAGAACTCGAACATGCGCATCAGCGATTGGGGAAGTGCGGGGCGGAAGAGCCCACCCCGCACGCAGCCGTTACGGATTGGTGCGGTCGAGGATCTTGGTGAAGTCGTCCTGCGCCTTCTTGATCGATCCATCGACGTCATCGCCGAAGATCGTGCCCTGGATCAGGTTGAGGAATGGGCCGGTGCGGCTAACGAAAAGCTCATCCGACGAGAAGGTGTAAGGCGTGCGGGCTTTCGCCAGGATGTCGTAGGCAATGAGGTTACGCTGGTCGAACTTCGCGTAGGCTTCCTTGGCAAGATCCGTGCGCGACGGCATACCGGATTCCTGCGTGATATAAACCTGCTGCTCGGGCTCCATGTAGAACTTCACAAAGTCCAGGGCGACCTTCTTTTTTTCCTCGCTAAGGCCCTTGATGAGTGCCAGGGTATCACCGCCGGCAAAGCTCGATGCGCCGCCCTTCGGACCCGGGATCGGAGCGACGGCGAACTTAACATCCGGGTATTTGCTGGTGAGCAAGTTGACGATGTAGGAACCGGTCATCAGGATGCCGACCTTGCCCGATGCGAAGGCCTCAACCGCATTGTTGCCGTTGCCCGAGCGCGAGGTCGGGTGGATGGCGCCGGACGTCCACATGTCGCGATAAGCGGCAACGGTCTCGCGCAGCGCTGGCGTATCGACGGTTGCGGTACGGCCGTCATCGCTCAGGACATCGGCGCTTGCGGCCCAAAGATGCGGCAGGAAGTCGTAGATCAGCCAGCTTCCGGAATTGGCAACGAAATAAAAGCCGTAGGTTTCCTTGTCGAGCGCATGGATCTTCTTGGCGTCGGCAGCAATCTCCTCGAGGGAGCCCGGTGCCTTGTCCGGATCGAGACCCGCCTTCTTGAAGAGGTCCGTATTGTAGGCAATGATCGAAGCGTCAGGTAATGCAGGTACGCCGTACACTTTGCCGTCATAGGTCGCCAGGCGAATATGTGAGGGGCTGAGGGCGGCAGCGTATGGAAGGCCCTTTACGAATTCGCTGATGTCTTCGAGGCTGTCGTTTGCGGCGAAGGTCGGGAGATAGATGAGGTCGAGCACCGCGCCATCAGGTGCCGCGCCGCCGGCGATCGCGGCACCCAACTTCGGCACCATCTGTTCAGCGGTGATCTGTGTTACATTGACCTTGTCGGTGTGGGAGGCGTTGTATTTTTCAGCCAGCCCCTGGAGCACAGCCCCCGAAGACGTGCGCACCCATAGCGTGATTTCCTCAGCGCTAGCGAGAGACGTGCTCGCCAATAGTGCAACAGCTGCAATGGTAGTTTTTAGACGGCGCATGCGAGTTCCCCTTCTCTTATGCGAGGCTCCAGACCTCAGGACGAAGGCAACGTTAGATGAGAAAATATTACATGTCGACATGAGTGCGCTGCAATATGAGTGACTTTCTGATAAAACCTTTTAGCTTCTGTATTTTTTCTGTTAAAACGTTTTATCTACAAGACTAGGAGAAGCGGAATTTGAGCGATTCTGACCATGGCCGTCGAACAATTCGCGACGTGGCGAAAGCCGCGGGGGTGAGCATTTCGACAGCCTCAAACGCGCTTAACGGTACTGGCCGGACGAACGCTGAGACACGTGAAAAGGTTAAAAGGATTGCTGACGAACTCGGCTTCCGGCCGAATGCACTCGCGCGTGGGTTGCTGATGAAGCGCAGCCATGCGATCGGTATGCTGACGAACGACACCTATGGTCGACTGACGCTTCCGATGGCCGCGGGCGTCTCCGAAATCCTCGTCGACCACGGCGTCTCGCTCTTCCTGTGCGCGACCAACAATGATCCGCGGCTGGCCAAGCTCCATCTCGATGCGCTGCTAGATCGCCAAGTCGACGGGATTATCTTCACGGCAACGCGGATCGATCTTGAGCCGCCACCCGAACTCCTCAAACTCCGAGTTCCGGTTATCTACGCGTTTGCGCAAGGTCCTGCCGACAGCGTGAGCTTCCATCCTGATGATGCCCAGGGCGCGCGCGTCGCCGTGCAGCATCTCCAATCCATTGGCAGGACACGCATAGTGCACATCACCGGCGAGGAGAACTACCTTGCTGCGCGCATCCGTGCGCACGCCTACGAGGATCTCGTCGGACCTTCCGGTCAGGTTATGTTCGGCGAGTGGTCCGAGGAATGGGGACACTCCGCGATCGATGAGATCTATTCTCAATCGGGCCCAAAGCCCGATGCAATCTTTTGCGGCAGCGACGAAATCGCGCGCGGTGTTATCGACGCGCTTCGTGATCGAGGGATTTCGATCCCCGACGACGTCGCGGTGGTCGGGTTCGACAACTGGGAAGTCGTCTCGAAACAGACGCGACCACCCCTGACGACGATCGACATGCAACTAAAGGAGATCGGGCATCGTGCAGGCCTCGCGATCCTGGGGCTATCGCGCCAGGAAAAACTTGAGCCGGGCATCGTGCGGCTTCCCTGCAGCATCTTTAAGCGAAACTCCGCGTAACCAGATGATGGTTGCCGCCTCGTCAGTACCGACCGCAGACCTCGCACCGGCTCCTCACTGTCGTCGGCCTCACGCCAGAAGGCTCGAAAGCCACTTTTGGGTTCGAACTAAGTCCAGCCATTCCGGCGAGGTGATGGGGCTGACCGGCGAATACATGACGGCACCCAGATATTCTGCGGGAAACGTTGATGACGCCGGCGTCTTCCTTCATCACAGCGGTTCACTGTGCGGACCTGGTTTCGTTCCTTATGTCGGCCGTAAGGACGTGGCGGCGTTCCGCCGCGGGCACTTGCGTTTCCCCGGGCCCCGCCAACTATGACGAGCACGACGTTATCGCCACGGCGATCGTGCCCTGCGGCCAGCCGAGCCGCCTATTCGATGTTGCCATCGTGAACGATGCCAGTATTGTATACCGGTCCGACAAGGCGGTGTGATCTTCCTGCCGGATATCAACATTACACCCTAATGATATTTCAAATCCTGGTCTTGATGACGAAATCGATCAATCCCCCGTCTGTTCGCAAGCCCTTCGGCAACTACAATCACGGCCTCCTCGTGCCGCCAGGCGCCTCGCTACTGGTCACATCGGGCCAGCTCGGCATCGCGCTTGACGATAGCATTCCGGAAGGCGTCACCGCCCAGGCGGAACTTTGCTTCAAGGCGATCGGCGCGATCCTGGAGGAGGCCGGCCTGACCTATGCCGACGTGATCCGCATCTCCGGCTTCGTGACCCGCCGCGAGGACTTCCCGGCCTACATGGCGGTGCGCGACCGCTACACGCTAGACCCCAAGCCTGTGTCAACGCTGATCGTTGTCGGCGGCTTTACGCGATCGGAGTTTCTGGTCGAGGTAGAGGTGACGGCGGCAAAGGTGCTAACGCCGTAACGCATAGATGATGATTGGGAGAATTTCAGCCTCTCAAAGCCTGGTGAGCTGTATTCATAAAGCGACTTTCGTTGGAACGGGCAGGACGGCGACCCGGAGACAATCTAAAACTGCCTCATCGCCGTCTCGACCTTCCCCATGAACGCCGCCCTCGTTTGTTGCGTACAGTTGTTCATGTCGTAATGGGCGAGAAATGTCACCGGACGCACGGGGTTGATCTGCGCCCTCAGGACCCGCTTGACGATTTTCTTTGGCGGATTGCCGGCGACAAAGGCGCGGAACGGTGTCGCCCCGTAGGTCAGCACCGCGCCAAGCTTGCGGATATGCCGCAAACGGGATTCCACTTTCCCATCCGCCAGTTCGAAGGAAACGCCCGGCAGCCAGACGCGGTCGAAGTACCCCTTCAGGATTGCCGGGAAGCCGAAGTTCCAGATCGGGGTCACGATGACCAGTCCCTCCGCCCGCTTCAGACGTTCGACGTGGTCCTTCACCAGCTCGGTATTCTCGGGATAGTCGTGATAGACTAGCCGGTCGTGCCGCGATAAAACCGGATCGAACTCCTCGGCGTAGAGGTCGCAGGCATCGACCTCGTGGCCTGCGGCCTCCAGGCTCTCCAGCGTCTTTTGATAGAGCGCCTTGCCGTAGCTCGATTCCACCGGATGCGAGTGAAGGACCAGAACCCTCATGCGCTCTCCATCACCGAAGCGAGCCCCGGGAACAGATAGTTCTCGCCGGCGGAGAAATCGAAGTTGGGGTTCTCCCAGGCGATCATCTTTCCCGGGTTGAGCAGCCCCCTCGGATCGGTCTCGTGCTTGAAGGCGAGCTGCACCTTGTCCGTCTGCTTCATGCCGCCTTCCTCGAGCGTGTAGCGGTGCGGGTTGAAGATCGGGCAGCCATGGTCCTGGTGGATCTTGATGATCTCCTCCAGCCGCTCCTCCGTCGTGTAGCGCACCAGCGGCAGCCCCGAGCACTGGATCTGCCCGTCGAACCGGATGAACTCGAGATGGCCGGGCACCTCGTAGGCGAAGAGCTCGACCATCTTGGCGACCTTAGCCACATGGTCGGGGCCGGGATACTGGACCTGAAGATAGGTGTATTCGGGATCGACTTTGAGCGCGCGCAGCGTCGTGTGGTTCCACGCAAGCTCATAGGCATGCGGAATGCCCTTCATGCTCTCGACCTTGTCGGAGCGGAAGATGATCTCGCCCTTCTGCGAGGCCGTAAACGCGGCGAAGGCATCGATCGAATGCGGTGCCACCATCACCACCACGACCGACTGCCCCTCGCGGATATAGGGCTTGTGCCGGGTGAAATAGCTGTAGGGGATCGGGGCCGCGATCGGGGCGATCTCCTTGGTCAGGATGCCGTTGCACTTCGCCAGCGCATCAGCGTAGCGCACGCCGTCCATAAACTGGTCATAGCCGACGAGCACATCGATCCAGTCGTAGGCGGGCGCCAGCGGCATCTCGATCTCGGTGATGATGCCGTTGGTGCCATAGGCGTGGCTGACCTTCTGCAGGTCCCAGCCCGTCAGCTCCAGCACGCGCGGCTCGGCCTCCATGGTCACCACCCGCAGCCGGATGATGTTGCCGATATCGCGCAGGCCACCCCAGGTGATCGAGCCGACGCCACCGGACCCGCCGGCGATGAAACCGCCGATCGTCGCTGTCTGCGCCGTGGACGGATGGAAGCGCAGCTCCTGGCCGGAATGCGCCTTGGTCTGCTTGTCGAGCTGCGCGATGATGATCCCCGGCTCGCAGATCACGCGGCCCGGATGGATTTCCTTGATCTGGTCCATGGCCGCCAGATTGAGAACGATACCGCCGGAGAGCGGCATGGCCTGGCCGTAATTGCCGGTGCCGGCACCGCGCGGGGTGACCGGAACGCCATGCGCGAACGCCACCTTCAGCGTCTGGATGACTTCCGCCTCGTTCTTCGGCGTGACCACCAGATCGGCGGTGACGCCGTCGAGCTGCGCCTTCAGCACGGGGGAGTACCAATAGAAGTCCCGACTCTTCTGGCGCACCAGCGCCGGATTGTCCTCGATGGCGATGCCGTCGAGTTCCTGTTTGATCTTGTGGTAATCCGGCATGTCAGGCTCCAACGACGCTATCGAGTTCACGGTAATCCGGCAGGCTGCGGTCGATGACCTTGCCGCGGCGTAGCACCACGCGATCGGCCTGCGGACGGGATAGAAATTCGCTCCAGCGCCGAGCGCTGAAAAGCACGAGATCGGCGGGCAGGCCGACAGCGATGCGACCGATATCAGGGCGCCCTGCGATGTCGGCGGCCGAGGTGGTCACGACACGCGCGGCGCTGTCGAGCGGATGGTCGAGCTGCAGGATGCGCACCGCCTCGCGGAACACTTCGACCGGATCGAGATCGCCATAGGCATAGAAGGGATCGCGCGTATTGTCGGAGGCGACGGCTGTCAGCACCCCGGCGGTATCGAGCTCCTTGAACAGCGTCACCCCTCGCCAGCGCGGCGTCCGGTCGGGGTATCGGTCCTGAAGGTACATGTTGCACATCGGCAGGGAAATGATCGAAATTTCCGCCTTTCGCACCAGATCGATGGTGTGCTTGGCGAGATCGTCGTCCTGTCTCGCAAGCGAGCAGCAATGGCCCGCTGTCACCTTGCCGGTAAAGCCGTTGCGCAGCACCGCCTCGGCGATCGCCTTCAGCGTCTCGGCACCAGGATCGTCGGTCTCGTCGACATGCAGGTCGACGTCGAGCCCATTGTCGGCGGCGGCCTTCAGCAGCGTGTCGAGCTGCCAGGTGAGATCCGCGCTCATCTTCGTGACGCCGCCAAGCAGGCAGCCTGTGTCGCGAACGATTTGGACGAGCTCGGCGAAGTAGGCCTCGTTGACCATGTCGTCCATCGGAAACAGGGCAGCTGCCTGCAGCGCGATCTTGTCCTTCCAGGCGTCGCGCACCTCGGCGAACACCTCGAACGAGATGCGATGCTGCGGCGCTGGCGAATCCAGATGCGTGCGGATCAGGCTGGTGCCATGCGCATAAGCCGAGCGCAGTGAGAACTCCATGCGCTTGCGCACGTCAGCGGCATTCCAGTGCGTGGCGCGGTCGATACCGACAGAGGTCAGCGCGCCCATGAAGGTACCATTCGGGTTGCTGTTGCGCGCCCAGATATGGCCCTTGTCGAGATGCGTGTGGACATCGGCGAAACACGGCCAGATCATGCCGTCGCGCATGTCGGATTTCGCCAACTCCTGCGGCGCCGAGCCGGGCGGCAGGATCGCCGCGATCAACCCGTCCTCGATAACGAGATCGGCCTTCACCAGCCCCTCAGCCGAGATACCCTCGTAACCTTCAACGGCGATATCGGGCAGCGTCGCGTGACTTAGCACGAAGCGCGCGGAATTGGGCGGCGACATGAAGGAATAGGTCATCAGTTTTCCCGCTTCAGGCTGCTCTCATGCCAGCGATGCAGGCTGAGCCAGGAGATGAATGAGGTGATCGCGAAGATCGCCACACCAAGCAACGATAGCATCAGCAGGGCGGCGAAGAGGCGAGGGATGTTCATGCGGTATTGCGCTTCGAGCAGGCGGAAGGCGAGACCTGATCCGGCGCCCGCCGAACCCGCCGCGAATTCGGCGACGACGGCTGCGATCAGCGCCAGCCCGCCGCCGATCCGAAGGCCCGTCATGAAATAGGGCTGGGCCGCCGGCAGCTTCAGATAGAGCAGCGTCTGCCAGCGCGAGGCGCCATAGAGCTCGAAGAGGTTGATCAGGTTGTGATCCACGCTCTTCAGGCCCTGCACCATGTTCGACAGGATCGGGAAGAAGGCGACCAGAAAGGCGCAGATCAGCAGCGCCACCTGCGTCGACGGCGCATAGATGAGGATCAGCGGCGAGATTGCCACGACGGGCGTCACCTGGAGGATGACCGCCAGAGGATAAAACGCGATCTCGATCCAGCGCGACTGCACGAGAAAGACGGCAAAGCCGACGCCGCCGATCAGCGCCAGGATCAGCGACATAAAGGTGATCTTGGTGGTGACCCAAAGGGCAGGGGCAAGCGTCCCCCAATCGCTGACGAAGGCGCTGGCCACGGCCGCCGGACCCGGCAGGATATAGGGCGGCACGCCAGACAGCTTCACATATAGCCACCAGATCACGACCAGCGCCGCAACGGTCAGCACCGGAACGAGGATCCGCAGCGCCAGATCGCGGCGGCGCGCATTGATCGGCTTGGCAACGTCGATGGCAGGTGTCTCGGCGATATCGGCCATCAGTGGTCTTCCTTCGCGGCGTTGATCGCGCCGATCAGCGAGTGCGAGACTGTCTCGCACGCCTGGCGGTATTCCTCGGAGGTGCGATAATGCGCGTCGCGCTCGAGACTGGTGACGAGCGGCAGATCGGCATGCACTCGCCCCGGCCGCGCCTTCATGACGACGATGCGGTTGGAGAGGTAGGCGGATTCGAACACCGAATGCGTGACGAAGATCACCGTGATGCCGGTCTCCTTCCAGAGCCGAAGCACATCGTCGTTGAGCTTTTGCCGGGTGATTTCGTCGAGCGCCGCGAATGGCTCGTCCATCAGGAGCAGCTTCGGCTTCGTCACCAGCGCCCGTGCGATCGATACGCGCATCTTCATGCCGCCCGAGAGCTCGCGCGGATAGGCCTCCGCGAAATCCTGCAGCCCGACAGTCGCAAGCACCGCCATGATCTCGGCCCGCGCCGCCGCCTTCGATACACCGCGCAGCTTCAACGGCAAGTGCACATTGTCAAACACGTTTTTCCAGGGCATCAGCGTAGGCTCCTGGAACACGAAGCTGATATCGCCTTCCGGCAGGCCGCGCGAATTGATGCGCGAGCTCGGCCAGTCGATCGTCCCGGATGACACGTCGCCGAGCCCGGCCATGATCCGCAACGCCGTCGACTTACCGCAGCCCGATGGACCGAGCAGGCTGATGAATTCACCGCTCTCGACCGTCAGCGTCATGCCCGAGAGCGCGACCGTGCCGCTGGAGAAGACCTTGGAGACCTGCTTCATCGCAACGAGCGGCCGCCTGCGCGCTTCGGCTGGTGTCGCTGACGGGGTGGGCTGCGATGAAGTCATGAGGTCCGTTCGTTTCCTGGGTATGCCATGGGCCTCCTCTCCACACAGGAGAGGAGGAAGTCCGACTTATTTCTTCAGCGCCATGCCCACGCCCTTGCAGACGTATTTGGTCGTGAACGCCTTGGTGTAATCCGTGTCTGCCTTCAGCACCTTGATGCCGACCATCTCGTCGAAGAACTTCTTGTAGTGCGCGTCGGTCATGCAGCCGATGCCCTTGTCGAGCGCCTCGCCGGACTCGACGATCCCGTATTCCTTCATCTTGGCGATGGAGTACGCGATCTGACCATCGGTCATCTCGGGATTGTCTTTCTTGATCAGCTCGTTGGCCTTGGCGTTGTCGCCATAGAGATAATTGTACCAGCCCTCGATCGAGGCGTCGACGAAGCGCTGCACCACGTCGGACTTGCCGTCGATCATCGCCTGCGTCGTGGTGATCGCCGTGGAGTAGGGGCTATAGCCGTTGTCGGCGAGCAGGAAGACCTTCGGCTCCCAGCCGGTCTGCTTCTGGATCTCGTAAGGTTCGGACGTCAGGTAGCCCTGCTGCGCCGAGGACTTGTCGGCGATGAAGGGACCGGGATTGAAGTTATAAGGCTTGTACTGCTCGTCCTTGAAGCCCGAATAGTTGGCCTTCATCCACTCGAAGAAGGTAAGGTAGCCATCCTTGCCGAGAAACAGCGTGTTGAGTTTGGCGAGATCCTCGAACTTCTCGACGCCGGCATCGGGATGCGCGATCAACACCTGCGGGTCCTTCTGGAAGATCGCCGCGACATCGACCAGCGGAATACCCTGCTCGACGGCCGTTAGCTCACCCTGCGAGCTGCCCATGTAGAAGTCGATCTTGCCGGAGATCAGCAGCGCCGAGTTTGCCGCATTCGGCCCACCTTGAACGATCGTCACATCTAGACCATGCTTGGCGTAGGTGCCGTCCGCGACCGCCTGGTAGAAGCCGCCATGTTCTGCCTGCGCCAACCAGTTGGTGCCGTAGCTCACCTTGTCGAGCGCGTAGGAAGGAGCGGCCGCGCAAAGCGCCGTTCCGAGACCGAGCAGCGCCGTAAAAGCCATCGTCTTCAATGCATTGGACATGTCAGCCGTTCCCCTTTGAGGCCAAGGAGCGTCTTCGACAGTGCTCCATTTCTTTCATTTGAGCGATTGCTTTGCTGTTTGAAAAGCATCAAAATTCGTGCGCAACGATGCCTTTTTGGCATCTCACAACGCGCCTGTTTCTAATTTGTGCGCGACGCTTAAAATAGATGCACCGAGGGTCGAATGCTGCACTCCAAAAAGCTTCAATACATCGACGAGATCGCCCGCTCCGGCTCGATCCGCAAGGCCGCCGCGCGCCTCAACGTCGCATCCTCGGCCATCAACCGGCAGATCCTGGCGCTCGAGGAGGAAATCGGAGCGCCGTTGTTCGAGCGACTGCCGCGCGGGCTGAGACTGACGGCCGCAGGCGAACTGTGCATCGAGCATATCCGCGAGGTACTGAAAAATTACGATCGCCTGGAAGGTCGCATCCGCAGCCTGAAGATGCAACAGGCCGGCAAGGTGCGGCTGGTGACGACGGTTGGTCTCGCATCCGGGCCGCTTGCCGAAATCATCACCCGCTTCCAGACCGAACATCCGCGCGTCTATTTCCAGATCCGGAACGACGCCGGCACGACGACGGTCAATCCGGTTCTCTCAGGCGAGGTCGATATCGGCCTCGGTTTCAACATTCCGGCCACGCCCGGCATTCGCTCGCTCGGCAGCTTCGATATCCCGATCGGTATCGTACTGCCGCCCGGCCACCGGCTGATCGGCGATGGACCGATCAATCTCGGCGATGTCGTCCAGGAACGCCTGCTGCTGGCGCAGCAGGGCACCAGTCTGCGCGACGTCATCAATCTGGCGCTGGCGCGGCTTGATGTGTCCGTCGAACCGGTGCTGGAGAGCAACGCCTCGGAAATGCTGAAGAAGCTGGTGAAATGCGGGGCAGGGCTGACCATGCTGAACCCGCTCGACGTGGTGACCGAATGCCGTGCCGGCGAACTGGTGTTCCGCCCGATCGCCGAACCGCATGCCCGCCATCAGCCGATGAAGCTTTTCGCCCGCACCCGCGCGCCGCTGGATGCCGCAACGAGCCTGTTCGTCGAATACCTGCTGGCCGAGCTTGCCGGCCTCGTTCACGAGCTGCAGGACAAGGGCCACATCGCGCCCGACAGATCAGCCGCCACGTAACGACATGGCCGCCAGGCCGGCAGCCTATTTGCTGTAGAGATTGTCGAGCGAATAGCGCTTGAGGTCCTCAAGCATCTCGACGAAGCCCTTGACCTGATGCCGGCAGATCGCCTCGCCCTTTTCGGCGGTGCCGCGCGAGGCATCGCCGACCACGCCGTTCGGGTTGAGATCATGGGCGATCCAGGCCAGCGAATGCGGCGGCAGCGGCTGGATGAATTTCGACTGTTCGCGCATCCATTCGGCCTTCGAGGTGAAGTTCTCGGCCTTCTCCATGCGCACCAGATCCGGCCGAAAATGCAGCATCAGTGACGTCTCCACCTCGCCGCCGTGAATGCCGTAGCGCGTCTCATGCTCGCTGATCATTCCATCCGGATGGCCGAAGCGGCCCCACTGTGTGGAGACCACGGCCATCTGGTAACGCACCCGGAGCTCGCGCGCGACGATGCTCATGATATCGACATTGCCGCCATGCGAATTGACGATCACCATCTTGCGCAGGCCCGTTTCCGCCACCTTCGCGCCGATCGCGGTCCAGACGGGAATGAGGAGTTCTGCGCTGAGAGACAGCGTGCCCGGGCCATGGACATGCTCGTTGGCCTTGCCGATCTCCTGCGTCGGCAGCACCAATATATCGAGATCGTCTGGCCGCTGACGGCGCAGTTCCTGCAGCATGCCGTTGGCAATGGCGACGTCGGTCGCAATAGGCAGATGCGGCCCATGCTGCTCGGTCGACGCGATCGGCAGGATGGCGATCGTGGTGTCGGTGGAGAGCCCGGCGAAGTCGTAGGTGTTGAGCTCGTTCCAGTAAAATGGGGTTGCCATCGCCGTGTCCTCTTCGATCTGATGGACATTGACTAGGCCTTAAGCCGGCATGCGAAAAGCATCAATTTGCGTCCAGGCCGCTGCCTTTTTGCGAGAGATATGCACGACCGGGACGGAGGAGGGCGCGCAACAGCGCAAAGGCCGGACAGTGTGCCCCGCCCGGCATGCCGTATGGATGGATCGTTCGGAAAATGGCGGTCCGCCCGCCTTTACCGCTCGGGACGCGGCATGCGCAGCACATACCAGCCGAAATGCCGCTGGATGGTCGGCGTCACGAGAAACACGATCAGCGACACCATGACGGGTGTAATGACAAGCGTGCGATGCCACGTCTCCCATGTGCTGGTGAGCGGCATCAGAATATAGAGAAGCGTGGTGATCAGCGGGTAGACCGCGATGATCAGCAGGAAGGACAGGCGAAACCGGCACGGTCTGGGCATCTGGTGAGGCGGCGTCTTGTCCGCATCGCCCGAAGATGCGGCGGTATCGTCATGGTCGGCGCTCATGGTTTTCCCCTATTATAAGAACGCATCGTTTCGATGAAGCCATAACGAAACGATGCGTTTCATTCAAGCCTGCGTTGTGCTACAAAAGCTAGGGATAAGGGAGGAGTTTCGTGACATCGACAGTGATAGCCGGGCGACGCACCTCGATCGGCGCGCAGCGCAATCCGGCGAGCCAGGAAGCGATCCTGAAGGCTGCCGCCGACATTCTGCGCGAGATGGGATTGAGCGGTTTTTCCATCGAGGCCGTCGCCAGGCGCGCGCACGCCGGCAAGCCGACGATCTATCGCTGGTGGTCATCGCGCGCCGCACTTCTGCTTGACGTCTACCATGATCAGAAGCACGTGGAACCCGTTCCTGATACCGGCACAATCGAAAGTGACCTGTTCGCCTTCGTCACCGCGCTCTTCGACTATTGGCGCGACAGCGAGGCAGGCTCGATCTTCCGCTTTGTCCTCGCTGAGGCCCAGAGCGACGCCACGACCTCAGCAGCACTCAGAACCTACATGGCCGAACGCATCGACCAGACCGCCGAACTCGTGCGCCGCGCGACGCGCCGTGGCGAGATCTCCGCCGACGCCGATCCGGAACTCACCATCGAACTCCTGGCCGGCTTCGCCTGGAGTCGCTTGCTCACCGGCCGGCTCGATATGGAGCCTCAACGGCTTCACCAACTCATCCGCCAGATGGTTTGGGGATTGAAGAGCCATGGTAATTGGGGTGGGGATCGGTGAGGCGCGGCCATTGGCGGCTTGTTATTTGTTCGAGCAAGTTTCCACATCCGCGTACACTTGCTGCGATGCGAAGCCCGAAGAATAGCGCGACGCAAATTTTTGGCACATTTCCCTGGCTGGGGCCCATCCATTATCGAAACCGCAGAAGCTCAAGAATGCTCGACCCCCAGGTTCCTTTCCTTACCGTTTCCGAACGCCGAAATCAGTATGTCGCAGTTGAAACTGCCACCCTTTGACAGCGGCGGCGCGGACACAGGAGACGGACCGACGCGCAAGCCCGATAGAGAAAATGGATGGTTTCGCTTCCCACGCCGTAGTAGATGAGGCGGCACGTAAGGTAGGTCGAGCCTAATGGCAGAACATTTAAATCGTGGTCTGGGCCCGGAAGTCCCGTACTGCGCACAAAAACGCTGGATCAAATGAACTCTCAAAATTACAAACCAAATTCACCAAGCCGGGATACGACCGGCGCTTGGATCAAGATTATGGCGCAGTACCGGCAGCCTCGATTTGGTCGCAGCGTATTTGAGCTTGTGGTAACGGCTGTCCCGTTCGCTGCGTTCTGGGCCGGAGCATGCATCTTTATCATGCAAGGCTGGTGGCTGGGCAGCGTGCTTGTTCTGCCTGCGGCAGCCTTTCTCCTGCGGCTTTTCATGATCCAGCACGACTGCGGGCACGGCTCGTTCTTCGCGCGGCGAAGATTGGACACATGGACGGGGCGTGTAATTGGCGTTCTTACCCTTACGCCCTACGACTACTGGCGGCGAGCTCATGCCGAGCACCATGCCTCTGCTGGCAATCTTGACGAACGCGGGGTGGGTGACATCGCCACACTCACTGTCGACGAGTATCACGCCCTCTCTCCGGCGAAGAGATTTGGATACCGGCTCTACAGGCATCCTGTTGTAATGTTCGGTATCGGCCCGATCTGGGTATTCCTTCTGAAACAACGGCTGCCGATTGGTATGATGAAAGCCGAAGTCTTGCCTTGGGTGTCGACGATGGCAACCAATCTGGCGATCGCGCTCGTCGCTGCATCGACAATTTGGCTTGTTGGGCTCGTACCGTTCCTCTTGGTGCATCTTCCTGTTGTCTTGTTGGCGGGAGCTGCCGGCGTTTGGCTGTTTTACGTACAACACCAGTTTGAGGAAACGCATTGGTCAAAGGCAGACGACTGGCAATTTCCTAAAGCCGCTCTCCATGGCGCTTCACACTATGACCTCCCGCTGGTGCTTCGATGGCTGACGGGGAATATTGGCGTTCACCACATTCATCATCTCGCTAGTCGTATTCCATACTACCGACTTCCAGAAGTACTGCGCGCTCATCCTGAATTGGCGGGCATTGGCCGCATAACGTTATGGGAAAGCTTCGGGTGCGTGCGACTTGCGCTGTGGGATGAGCGGCGAGGCCGGCTTATCTCTTTCCGGGAAGCCCGGAAATTGCCAGCGCTTTAATAGCGGCTTGATGCGTGCTGCAGGCGATTTTATTCGCCTCACGACACTGTTTTCAGGCGGCGCGAAAGTGGCGCGCATCGGGAGCCGACACGTCAACGTTCACGCTTTTGCCGCGCGCCGAACTCTTGGTCGTGCCAACTTCTTGACCACCACCTCTGGCCGGGCTGGACCTGTATCTGTCAGGGCACCTCTGATGGCGTCGCTCATTGTTGTGCAGACGAAATCCGCGTTTACGTCGTCTGCTTCAATTTGAGGGTATGCTTGTCCATTTGCGGTCGGCATCATGACGCCGACACGTAGACCCGGCTTTTGACGCTTCAAGCGTCGAACAATCTGGCGGGCATGAGACATTGAGTTTCCATTCAGAAATGTGATGATCGCGGTATCGGCGACGCCGACGGGGGGCATAGTAGGGCCCTCGTCGGTCGAGGCCTGCGGCACATCAATGAGCTCTGCTCCCTGAATTGACAGTAGTTGCGACAACATAGCCGCTCCTGCCGCGTCGATCGCCCCACGACCGCCGATCGAAAGCACGGTATGTCCTTCGCCATCTGGAAGCGCCTGACCAACAGTGGCGCCATTCCCATTCGCCGCAGACTCGTCTTCTTCCTCGTTCTCCTCTTCGACCGCGATCTCGGCGAGGTTATCGATGAGTGTCCGCGTGGTCGATGCGAACAGGGCTATCTGTTCCCGCGTCATCACACCGCGCTGGCGATCGGTTTCAGCCAGAATCAACGCCGGAAGTGCAACCTTCTCATAATAATCCACGAGGTATTCCTCCTCCAAAAGCTGTTCGGCGTTGTCGGTGGCTTCATTGGGATCACCGGCGAGGAGACGCTGATAGAGCTTTTCCTGTGGCTCGAGGACAGGCTCGTTGCCCAGTAGCACGTCGAGGAAGTTGAACTGTGGGACATAGCGACCAAGCACGACGAGACAGACAGTCAGAGGGGTCGATAACATCAGGCCGACAGGCCCCCAGAGCCACGACCAGAAAATTGCCGAGACAATGATCGCAAGCGGCGAAAGTCCCGTATGGCTGCCATAGAGCCAGGGCTCCACAACATTGTTGCTGACCAGTTCTGTCACGATAAACAGCCCCGCGACCCAAGCAACAAGCGACCAACCCGGCGCAATGGCGAGTGCCAGAAATAGCGGCAGGATCATTCCGATCACCGGTCCGATATAGGGAACGAAGCGCAACACCAGCGTAAGAAGTCCCCAGAGGATCGCGTTTGGAATGCCTAGAACCCAAAGGCCGATCGTAATCGGGATGGCGTAGAGAGAGTTCACCACCAACTGCATCAGCAAGTATTTGCCGACCCGTTTACCAGCGTCCTGTAGGGCAGAGGTCGTCTTGTGGAGATCACCCAGCCCGACGAGCCGAATGAAACGGTCACGCAGGGCTTCGCGTTCGAGCAACATGAAGATGACGAGCACGATGACAAGGCCCGCTGAGGCGAATGGACTGACGAGCGGTAGGATGAAGCTTCCAAGTGTCTCTATCGGGTTTGACTGCGTCACGATCTCGACGGGAATAGGTTCGGGTCTTTGTGCTGCAGCAGTCGGCATGTCCTGGCTTTCGTTCGCCCGGATTTTGAGCTCGTTACCAATACGCTCGACAGCCTTGCTCAGGTGATCCAGTACGCCGCTTCCGGAGCCGGCCTGGGTCAGAGCGTCGACCTTTGCGACAATGTTACGCTGATAGGTCGGGATGTTGTCGGCGAGGTTGGCGACCTGGGTAGCCACGACGAAGCTGAAAAGCGCGATTGTCACAAAGGCGGATGCCACCGCCAGCAAAACGGACGCGATCTTCGGGACGTGACGTTTTCTCAGGAAATTGACGATCGGCGCCAGCGTGAAGGTCAGCAGCAAAGCCAGGGCCAGCGGCACGAAGACTTCCTGGCCGATGTGCAATAATGCACCCACGCCAATTAAGATCAGAACCGTTCGACCGGAGATCGTCGAATTGGTCAGGCTGCCGTGGGTTGGAGTAATGCCCGACATGCTGGTTGCGTTCGATCTCTGCACAGCCAATTGCCGCTCCCATATCTCGTGAAGTACCGCCGATGGTCCGTTAGTGACTGTGAAATAAAGCGTCGATGTTCTTAATCGAGCCGGCACATGAAAACATACTCAGGAGCCGTGCCGAGTTTTATTCGATCGAAGGGATGAGAAACCGTTTCCCAATGAGTACCGCCAAGAGGGTTCACCCCTGCCGACGGCCACCCCATGCAATCCGACTTTGATTTTCGGAAGCAGCAACACTCATCGAAAGCAAAGGCGGTAGCAGTCATCTCACGGATCGCTGCCACTTGAACGGACTAGTCGATTACCAAGTCGCTTCTTTGCTTGGTAGGACTGAAAGCTGTATAGCTCGCTTTGAATGATTTTGAATGCGAATGACGACTATCGCCGACGCCTTCCAAAAGATAATCTGGACTTGGTGGCTAAACTTAATCATCCGCGCCAGGTGTCGAAGACGAGCAACGCCAGCATCACAATGAAGAGAGCCAGCCCTATCACAGACCAGATAGATATCCCCCGTTTCTTTCCGGAGTCGGGAGTTCGCCGACCCTGGTAGGGCGTCTGGTCTGGCCTGCGATCGAACTTCGGGGGTTCTGCCACGTCTATTGCGCCGTGAAGAAGGTGAGCAGGACCTTGCCTTTTTCACCGAGGAGGCAAACGAAGCGGTCGGGTTTGCCTGTCTGCTGTTTGCGACTGATGTACGCTTCGCCAAGGACGACTGTCTTCACTGGTACATCGCCGACCTTGGTATCCGCCTTGCTGACCGCAAGACTTTCAATGTCGAGAACGAGGTCGGTTATTTCCGGCGAACGCTCCTGAAGGGCGAGCAATCCGGTCGATTTACATGCGTCGACGGCCGGATCAGCAGGCGCCTGGCCCTGTGCCTGTGCGCTCCACGAAAACACTGCAAATCCCACGCTCCAAACAATCAGTTTTCTGATTTTCATTAGCTTTCCCAAAAGAAGTGCCCGCACTAGCGCGGGCTGATACATCGGTGGACATCAAGCCTTGTCGACGACCTTCTTCACAGCGTCCTTAGCATCGCCCTTTGCTACCTGGGCCTTGCCCTTGGCTTCCTGAATGCTTCCCTTGACGTGCTCTTCGTGATTGCCGACCGCCTTGCCCGCGGCCTGGCGGGCCTTACCTGCGACTTCGTTTGCCGTGCCTTTGATTTTGTCCGCTGTGCTTCCCATGCTTGGATCTCCTCGGTTCGGGTTCCTGAGAAAAGCGCAGGTCGATATTTCGTTCCACGGGTTGGCGACACCGCTGTAAAAATAGCTGTTCGATCGGTCGCGATATGCGCGCTGCATCGCGGCGGTCAGCTTCGGGAGTAGACAACTCTCCAAAGTTAGCGGACGATAAGTTCAACAGCTTGCCTCGCCTCGTTGACGAGGCATTGTTCAATGTGCGTGATTGAGCTGGAAACTTCGCCGAGGCGTTGTCGCTTGCAACAGGCCGCGATGCGGGTGATCTGCCGACAAAAGATCAACTGCTAGCTAGGCTCGCAAGCCGGCCAGGTGGTGTCGCGCGACTTCTTCAGATCATGTCGTGGTAGCCCGATAGTCCTAAGATCACTCTGAACTCCAGCAGGCCTGAACTCCGGCAACATTGAAAAGATCCCGGTCACAAGCCTTCAGCGAGTGGATAAGGGCGGCGGGGGAGGCGGTGTGGTCGAACCTGTCCCCAGCGAACGCTGCACCATCACACTGTCGGCCCAGTGGCCGTAGCGGTATGCGACGGCCGGCAATAGGCCGACGCGCACGAAATTGAAGCGCTCGTGCAGGGCAAGCGACGCCGTGTTATCGGCGTCAATGTAGCCGATGATCTGTCGGAACCTTGCCGCAGCACAGGCGTCGATCAGCCCGTGGAGGAGCTGACTTCCGACCCCCTTGCCAATATGATCGTGATGCACATAGATCGAATGTTTGACGGTGTACCGGTAGGCTGGGCGTTTGCGAAACAGCACGACATATGCATAGCCGACCACGGTCCCGTTGATGGTCGCAACAATATGCGGAAAGCGCCGGCTCTTCAGATTCTTGCGCCGCTCGCGCAGGTCATCCGGCTCCGGCGTATCGCTGTCGTCGACACCCTCCTCGACCCCTCGACGAATATGCCGACGATAAATCGCTAGCATAGGTTCCACATCCGCGTCCCGTGAAGGGCGAATGGTTAATCCGCTGTCCTGTTCCATTGTCGATCCTGGCGTGCGCAATTATTCCGCGACCACATAGGTGTAGAGCCGAACGCGGCCCGATGCATCTGTCTCGCGATAGACACCTTGGATCTCGACATCAAACCCCGGGAAGGCATTAAAGCAGGTTTCGAACATCTTGAGATAGTCGATCATCGGTTTTGCTGCGTCCGTCAGGCGTTCGCCTGGGACGATGGTCGCGATCCCAGGCGGATAGACCACAAACGGGGTGGTCGCAATGCGCCCCGCGATCTCATCGATCGGCAAGTAGTCGACATCATTGCGCACCAGGCTGCGTGCTGCGTCGTGCGGCGACATGGCCATTGGCGGCAGGTGGGCGGCGGAAAACTGCTTCGCCTGCAGGGCGCTGACATTGGCATCGCGGAAGAAGCGGTGCAGATCACCGCAAAGATCGCGCAGACGCACGCCGGCATAGCGGCTTGGACGCCGGCGGTAGAACTCCGGGATCACCTCTTCCAGCATCGCATTGTCGTCATGCAGCTTCTTGAACGCGACAAGCCCGCTGATCAGGGTCCCTGCCTTGCTGGCCTCGACGCCGGGTGTCAGCAGGAAGAGCAAGGAGTTGAGGTCATTCTTCTCAGCAACGATGCGGTTCTCACGAAGATATTGCGCCACGATCGGGGCAGGAATACCGTGTTCGGAATAGAGACCTGTCTTGCGGTCGAAGCCGGGCGTCAGCACCGTCAACTTATTGGGGTCCGTCATGGCAAACCCCTGCTCCATGCCGCTGAAACCATGCCAGGGTGCCCCGGGGGTCAAGTGCCAAAATGCCGGGTTTGTGGCCAGTTGGTCGGTGGCAATGCTCTCCCATGGCACATCGTGCGAGGCGCCGGGGCTTGCAACATCCGGGATCGAAGCCCGATCAGGAACGAATGGTTCAAAAAACCATCGACGTTCTGCACGTGGTTCCTTTTCCTCGAATTCCCGGCGTACGGCGCGCATTTTCTTCCTAAGTTCGATCCCGAGGCGGATCGTATCGTCCCACAGAACTTCGCCGGACCGGCCCTTCATCATCTGCGCGCCGACATCAAGAGAGGCGAACAATGGGTAGAAGGGCGAGGTGGAGGCGTGCTGCATGAAGCTTTCGTTAAAACGCCGATGCTCCACGCGCCGCTTCTGCCCTTCAATATGGCGATCCTTCATGTGGATCTGCGACGCTTGGGAAAAGCTAGCAAGCTGCTTGTGGGTAGACTGGGTGGCGATGATGCCGGGCGAGTCCGGGCCGAGATCGGCAAGCCCCATGGCGAAACGACCGGCATAAAGTGGGTGGAACTTCATGAACCCGGCCCAGGCTTCGTCGAACAGAATGTAGTCGCAAAGGTGACCGATGGATTTAAGGATCATCTCTGCATTATGGATGGTGCCGTCATAGGTGCATTGCTCGACGACGGCGACGCGGAATGGCCGCGGTTTTTGCCAGGCATCAGTATCCTTGACGAGAGGATTGGCTCGAATGCGCTCTCGCAGTGCCGTCTCGTCCAGTGACGCATAGTCAATTGGGCCAATGAGACCGTGCGCATTGCGTTTGGTCGGCAGATAGATGGGAATGCCACCCGATATCATGAGCGCGCCATGGTGAGCGGCTTTATGGTTGTTTCGGTCAAACAGGACGAGGTCGCCATCCGTAACAAGGGCGGAAAGTGCAACCTTGTTTGAAGTGGATGTTCCGTTGAGCACGAAATAGGTCTTCTCTGCACCGAAGATTTTCGCTGCTTCCTTCTGCGCCGCCAGCGCTGGTCCCTCGTGGGTCAGTAGGTCACCGAGGTCGAGCACGGAATTGTCGAGGTCGTCGCGGAATACAGCTTCGCCGAGGTGCTCCATGAACACGCGGCCGATCGGGCTACGACTGTAGAACACGCCGCCATTATGCCCGGGACAGGTCCAAAGATGGTTGCCTTCTTCGGCATAGTCGACAAGCGCACCGAAAAAAGGTGTCTTCAGCGTTTCGGCGTATTGTTTAAGACGGCTGATGAGGTTTTTCGCGATGAAAGCAGGTGTTTCCTCAGACAAGAAAACATAGCCATCTATGAAGTCGAGCACCTCGACGGGCACATCTTCGAAACGCTTGCCGCGGATTAGCAGGATGATAGGGAAATCCAGTCCGCGGCGGCGCATCAGGTTTATTAGGTGAGAGGTCTTGCCTTCAAGACCCTTCTTGCCCCAGTCGACCATCATGCAGCCAATGGCGGCGTCGGTCTGGACGACGATCTCGGCGTCATCCAGATTGCGGGCACGCACCACTTCAAAGCCGGAACGCTCAATCTCTTGGATAATCTGTTTGTAACGAACGCCTTCCAGGTCATCGCTGTCGAAAGAGGGCGTTGCGAACAGGAAGTTAAAGCGTCTGAAATAATCCATGCCAGCATCCAAGATTAATCGGACGCAAGATGTCGCCTTATTTTATGACGGTGCTGTGACAATGGCGGGAAGTTCACCAGTAAGAGCAGGAAAGAAATGTTTGCTCAGAACCTCAACCGCCCCTCACTCCTGCGGCGACCGTCGGGTTTTTGGAAGCTGCAATTTACTAAGTTGCATCGTATATAATCGCGCGCAAAAGAGACGCGTGCGCCCACCGTCTCCGCTTTTGACGGATAAAATTCGAGCCCTCGTTCTCCGGCGCTCGCAATAAGAGTCAACTGCAGAAAAACGTTTACAGGTGGCAGACGATGACTTGCGCCTCTTCGGCTCGGTAGCTCTAAATATCAAGCTATTCTATGCGGCCGCAGGGGCATTTCCCATAGCTGTCCAGTCGACACGGCCAGACTGGAGCGTGAATGTCTGTTCGCAGGCAGCTATGGCGCAGCCGTTTCACGGTTTTGGGTTTCTTTTACTAGGAAGGGTTGGGGCAAGGCGTGGCAGGAAGATTGCCAAGAAGCCTGCAATTGGAATGAATGAGCAGATCTGGTAAACCCCTTCGATTCCGATCTTGTCAGTCAGGCTGCCCAGAAATGCCGCGGCGATACCACCAATTGCGAAGTTTAGTCCGTAGAACATGCCGCCAATCAGACCAATACGCTTGGGCACAAGATCCATCGCGTAAATCATTATGGAGGCAAACGCGCTTGCCATGACAAGATTGATGCCAATCGTGAGTACGCCCGTCCAGAAAAGATCGGCGTAGGGCAGCAACATTGTCAAGGGCAGCGGCCCCAGGATCGAAATCCAGATAATCCGATATCTGCCCATCCGGTCCCCTACGATGCCGCCAAGTAGGACGCCTGCAGCCGAAGAGATGAAGAATACGAACAGCATCAACTGGGATGTCGACACAGATATGTCGAAGCGGTCGATCAGGTAGAAGGTGTAGAAGGACCGGAAGCTTTCAAGATAGGTCAGCTTCGATCCCATTAACAGCGTCAGAACAATGAGGCCGATGGTGACGGTCCCGCGAGAGTGCTCCTTTCGCCCGCCCTTGGCATTTGAACTGCGGGCCGCGGCCTCGAACTGGGACTGGATCGACCAATACTGACGAGCGCTCCATCCAAGAAGAAGCATGGCGAGCAAGATCATTGATGAGAAGAAGACTAGACTGTGCCTGCCATTCGACACGATGAAGATGGCCGCGCAGAGCGGACCAAGGGCGCCACCTATCTGTCCACCAACCTGAAAGATGCCTTGCGCCAGGCCTTGTCTCCCACCAGAGGCATAACGTGCAGCGCGCGTAGCTTCCGGATGGAAGATTGATGAGCCGATGCCCACGAGCGTTACTGATACCAAGATTAGTACATATGATGATGCATAGGCTAGGCTGATCAGGCCCGCGAGCGTGAAGGCCATTCCGAATACGGCCGAGTAGGGCAGAGGATGGCGGTCAGTGTAGAGGCCGATTGCTGGCTGCAGCAACGCGCCTGCAATCTGGAACACCAGCGTTATGATGCCGATCTGCATGAAGTCGAGCGAGAAATTGGACTTCAATATGGGGTAGACCGCGGGTAAGCGACTGGATGGTGTCGTTGCAGAGGTGAGACAGGCCCAACGACAACAGGACCAGCAGATGCACACGTGGCTGTGAAACGACGGACGGCGCCGTCTCCGAAACGCTCATTCTTTCCTCCAATGGGCTAGAAGCCCCACTCCCTCCCGATTTGTTTAATGAAGCAAAGTGGACCCGTCGAGCCCCTCCGTCGACACTGTCGCAAGATTGGCCGGGCGCCCCCTGTCTCTGCACCGACCTTTCTGTGTCGTTGTTTAGGCCGACTTGAGGTATGCCTCGTCTGCTTGCGAGTTCGCCGCGCTGATTCTTTTTGACGCCTCTCTCGGTAGTTGAGCCTGGACTTCCGTTTGTCAGGACGACAGGAAGGATCGGGGATCATGTTCTCCAACGGAGAAACACAGATTGCCCGATCCCTTTCCATCGACCGTTTGGTTCCTACTTCCCGAAGCTCTTAGCTTGAGATGCCGCCAACCCGAGTAAATCCAGGAGGCTTGAAATGGCAGATAGGATGTCTGAGCGTGCGAAGGTTGACTTGGACGCCATCATACAACAGCTCTACAGCATCGCACCTGAGGTGGATAAGCTCGCTGCAATTTGCGGGAGAGCGTTGCAACAAAACGTGGATGCGGACGGTGACTATATCTCGCAACGATCTGTGAAGGCCCTTTCTGACATCCAGAAAGCAATCTCATTCTTGTACGCTTCGGGGCATGCGGCCATGACAGAGAGGGACCGTTTCTTCGGCGGACGGAAAATCGAGCCATGACATGCGATCTGACCGAATGAAATCAAATTCCAATTACGCTGGCCAATGTGTGATGTCGGGGCAGAAGTTTGCCCCTTTTTCCTAGCGGAATAGCGGTAACCGACGTCATTGGATAATAGTCGCGTCACTCCATAGCCGCTTCGCGCCGACAAACGCCAGCCGATTGTCACCACGGCGGCATCCATCTGGCAGCTCGTCCAACTCATCGACCTGACCTCCACCGATTACGATGTAGTCCGGCAGGAGAGCCGCCTGCAAACGAGCAACAACGTCAAAAACAGAAGCTTTCCATTTCTTCGCGCCCCTGCGTTCGAGGCCGCGCCTCCCCACGTAATCCTCAAAAGTGCCGTGTTTTTTGTATGGCAAGTGAGCAAGCTCAAGTGGTTGCCCAACATTTTCGATAACCATCGCTGAACCCAAGCCTGTTCCTAGGCCTAGGAAAAGCAGCCTACCGCCTTCGTAGCTGCCAATCGCTTGCATTAGTGCATCGTTGACCAATTTAACCGGCTTTCCGAACGCCTCAGCGAAATCGAAATCCTTCCAGCCGGGACCAAGGTTGACAGGCTCTAGTGACGGTCGATTATTCTTAACCGGGCCAGGATAGCCAATCGACAGAACGTCGAAGGAAATCCCCTCAGAGAGTTGTTTGATAGCGTCGACTGCGTGTTTCGCAGACAATGAAGCCCCCGACTTCACTTTGCGCTCGTCGTAGCCATCCTTCATTATCTTGATATGGTTTCCGCCGATATCGACGGCAAGAACTTGTTGGTCCGCGACCTGGTCAACCTTGGTATGTGTCATCAAGCTTCCTGCGTTGTGCGACTGGTTGGATAGATCTCGTTGGGTTCCCCGAATTATCAAGGGCTACTGCGAGACAAGGAGCCGTCACAGTCTGTCTTTGTGCATTTTGACGACGAGATATCCGTGCGTGATACGCGCTTAGACAGAGATCACGCTCCTTTCTCATGAGGTTCGAGAAGGCGCGGGCGATTTGCGGCAGCGCCCGTGTTGGGTTTCAGCTTGTCTGAGTCTCTGATCGCTCGTCTGCCGGGCCTTTCCGACGGGCCAGATTGAGGGCACTGTTGATGAGGCCGACATGGCTGAAAGCCTGGGGAAAGTTGCCAAGCATTGCTTCTTGATGTGAATCGTATTCCTCAGATAGCAGGCCCACATCATTGCAAACTCGTAGAAGCCTTTCAAAGAGCGTCTTGGCATCCTCCTGACGTCCGATCAGGCTAAGAGCATCTACGAGCCAGAAACTGCACGCCAAGAACGCCCCTTCGCCTGGTGGCAATCCATCCTCAACCTCGGTTGTCTCATAGCGCAGAACCAGTCCGTCACGCATAAGCCGGTTCTCTATTGCTGCAACGGTCCCAAGGTATCGTGGATCATCTTCGGGCAGGAAGCCGACCAGCCCTATGTGCAGCACACTGGCGTCGAGGGTCTTTGATCCATAGGCTTGGACGAAGCTCCCTATAGTCTTGTCGTATGCCTTTTCGCAGACTTCGCGGTGGATTTCATCGGCGGTAGCACGCAGCTCCTTTGCAGCTTGCAGATCGCCAGCCTCGGTCGCCATCCAGCAGGCACGATCAAAAGCAACCCAGGCCATGACCTTCGAGTATGTGAAGTGCTGTCGGTCGCCCCGGACTTCCCAGATTCCCTCGTCGGGATCGCGCCAGACCTTTGAAAGGAAGGGGATCAACGCGGAATTAAGCGACTTGCCACGGGGGTGCGGGGGAAGACCACCCCTTATGGCTTGTGTCATGGCATCTGCGACCTCGCCATACACATCGAGCTGAAACTGCTCGGCCGCAGCATTCCCAATCCTGACTGGAGTGGAATCCCGGTATCCTTCGAGCCAGGTTGCTTCCCACTCCATCAGGTTTCGTTCACCGGCCACACCGTACATGATCTGCATCTGGTGAGGCGACCCGGCAACCGCACGCAGCAACCAGTTACGCCACGCGGCGGCTTCATCGTAGTAGCCAAGCTTCATAAATGCCATCAACGTCAAGGTCGCGTCGCGAAGCCAGCAATACCGATAATCCCAATTACGCGTCCCGCCGAGCTGCTCTGGAAGCGAGGTCGTCGCGGCCGCCACGATCCCACCAGTCGGCATGAAGGTGAGCGCTTTGAGCGTGATGAGCGAACGCTTGACCTGTTCGGTCCACTCGCCAACATCGGGGCATTTGGCGACGAAGTCCTCCCAGAAAGTGGTTGTCTCTCGGATGGCGTTTTCAATCTTTGCGGCGGTCGGCATCTTCAGGTGGGATGGGCAATATGTGAGTGTGAACGCAAGCTGGTGGCCAGCTGAGACTTCGAAAGATGCCTTCGTCTTCAAGTCCTCTCCTTCCAGTTCGATAGGAGAGGTGAGGACAAGCATATCCGGACCGGCGATGGCTGTCAGTGTCCCGCCTTTGGTCTGTGTCACCCATGGCACTGTCCGCCCATAGTCGAAGCGGATCACAAGCTCAAAGTCGAACGCCACGTGGCCACTTATGCCCTCAACAATTCGAACTAAGTCATTCACACCATCTCGAAGCGGCATGAAATCACGCACGACCGCGACGCCGGTTTCTGTCTCGAAAGTCGTTTCCAGAATGAGCGTGTCTTTCTGATATCGCCGTTCGGAGCGATATTTTTGGGACGGGGAGATGGACCATCTGCCATTCTCTTCGTTTCCCAGCAGGGCTGCAAAGCAGGCGGGAGAGTCAAATCGGGGGAAGCATAGCCAGTCGATTGATCCTTCGCGGGACACAAGAGCTGCTGTTTCGCAGTCTCCGATCAGGGCATAGTCTTCAATCCTGGCTTTCAATCTAGACTCCGATCTTCTGCTTAACCCGCTTCTAACTAGCGCGTTGAGGAGATCGTCAACTGCCACTGCATCCGCTATGGCATCAATCTGCACCGGACGCCTAGCAGATCCAGGGCATCAATTCCTAGATGTCTATAGCGCGTATTTCGGGTCAGATTTTCATCAAGATGATCAAACCCAACCTGGTATAAGCGAGCGACAGGCGAGTAATTCAAGATGATGGGAAAAGCGACAAAGCATTTAATTCGACCCTGAAAGCGACGACCATGAGTGCGCACTTTCTACTATCGGCAGCTTCAGACAGCTTGGAAATGCCGCTCCTGAGTAAACATGCTGAGTGGCAGTCCTGAACTTGGATTCATCGGCGAGCGTCGAGGGCACGCCGGATTGAGGGTTACGGTCAAATCGCGGGAAATTTGAGGATGCAATTTGCAGACGCAAGCGATGTCCCTTTTTAAACAGGCGGCTGATATGACCGAGACGGATCGTGACCTCGACTGGCCCCTCGCCAGTCGCAGTCGGTCTCCACCGAGCGATACCATCTACGACACCGACACTGCGGCCCTCTAGATCGACCTCACACACTCTTGCAGTCCAATCGCAAGTAGGAGCAGAGGACGTTACCCAGAGATTTGTTGACACAAGACCAGTTACGTCCAAATCGTCTCGCAAGGGCGGGCCGGTGAATACGATTACATCATCTCGCGCTTCGACCTTGAATTGCTCAATCGGACCGGAATTTCGTCCCTGCAGAAGCCCGGGAAGAAATGTGGCGCCACCGGCGCTTGGCACTGGCGATCGAGGATCAGAAACGAAGCTGGCGCTTGCTGTTGATGCCGGCAGCGTATCCAGGCTGTTACGTTCGCAATTTAGAAAATGAGAGACCAGGGTCGTGCCCGGCAAAGGCCAGTCCGGAGCTGCATGCCAGCTATTCGATCCTGAACGAAAATAGCGGACCACTGGTGAAGCTGGTTCGCGGCCCGTCAGTATGTCGTCGAAGAAAGCGAGGTTTTCTTCAGGAAGATCGACAGTAGAGGCCGCATAGCCCAACCATTCGCTTCCCTGCCAATCGCTCGGATTTCCATGTGACCATGGGCCAATGATCAGGCGGTCTGGCATGTATCCGTGATCCGGCCACCTCGACTTGGCTTTTGCAAAAAGCTCAAGGGATCCTTCGAGAAAGATGTCGTTCCAGCCTGCAACGGTCAGCATTGGTGTCTTATTGTGCTGTGCCCAGCCACCGGCCTCGATAGTCCGTTCGCCGCCTATTGCCTCTGGATCAAACCACTCACGCACGTAGGGTGCAAGCTCGCTCAATGCACTATCGAGAACGGGAAGCCGATCAAATGCCGATGCTGGGTCCCGTTGGAGACGCTGGAGAAGAGCCAATGCGCGTTCTCGCGCACCCGGCGGCATTGCCTTCAATCGATGCTGGAGGTGATCGGGGCCGAGCGACTCGATTATCCACAACAGCGTGAATGCCAGTTCCAAGGCGCCGCCGCGGTACATCCAAGTGTCGTCGTGGCGGAGCGTTGTGAGCTGTGGCGCGATCGCTGATAGACCGGGTGGGTTTTCGGACAGCGCTAGCACCTGCGTGGCGCCGACATAGGATGCGCCGAACATCGCGACGTTTCCGTTGCAGAACGGCTGCGACCGAAGCCAGCCGATCGTATCGGCGCCGTCGCATCCTTCAAATTCGAAAGGGACGAAATCGCCGCCTGATTGGTAACGCCCACGCGTATCCTGTATCGCGATAGCATAGCCGCGACGAAGCGCCGTTTGAAACTCGAGCGCCGAAATATACTGCGACCCGAAGGGCGTCTCCTTTCGATAAGGTGTCCGTTGCAAAAGTACCGGGCTGGCTCTCTCCGTTGCCGGAAGCCAGATGTCGGTTTTCAGGACGACGCCGTCGCGCATCGTTACGTCCACGTTGTCAAGCAGCTTGAATGTCGCCTGCATCGCTCTCAACGCCCCCCGACGAGACGCTGCCGAAGCTGGTCGAAGGAAACGGCGAGAATGAGCAGGATGCCGGTAGCGGCCTGCTGCCAGGACGAATTGATGTTCATCAGCGTCAGCCCATTGTTCAAGACGCCAACAATCAGCAGGCCGATGACTGTGCCAAACATCGTGCCGGTCCCGCCCTTCAACGAAGTTCCCCCAAGAATGACCGCCGTGACGACGGCAAGCTCCAGGCCGAGACCGGTCGTGCCGGACGTCGATCCAAGCTGCGAGGCGCTCATGAGCCCGCAGAGACCTATGAAGGCGCCGGATAGAAGAAAGCTCAGGAAGACCACGCGCTTCGTTTTGATGCCGACCAAGCGGGCAGCGTTCTCATTGGCCCCGATTGCATAGATGGACCGGCCGAAGACCGTGCGTTTGAGAGCTATCCCGACGACGATGGCCACCAGCACAAAGACGAGTGCGGAAACCGGGATGTTGAGGAACGGTCGCCAGATTGCCCAGTCGAAATTCGATATCAGCAGGTTCTTGCCACCACCGATCGATTGGGTCAGCCCTCGGAAGATCGCTAGGGTCCCAAGTGTCGTGATCAGCGCATTGACGCCGATCTTGGTAACGAGGAAGCCGTTGATGACCCCGATAGCCATGCCGACGAGCAAGGCGAGCGCGCTCGCCGGTACGACCCCAATACTGTTTGCCGTCAGCGCCATTACCAGCGCGACAAAGGCGACGCCACTGCCTACCGATAGATCGAATTGACCAGCAATAAGCAACATCGTTCCACCGGCGGCGAGAACGCCGGTGATCGAAAGGGCAGTGATCACATTGACCCAATTGCCCCAGGTCAGAAAGTATGGCGAGCTGAGCGAGAAGAAGACAATCTCTGCCAATAGGAAAGCGAGCAGCGCCGCCGATTCCGGAGCCCTTCTCCAGAGCGGGGTTTTATCGCGGGCTGGATCGATATCTGTCATGGCTGTCATCGCCTTGGAATGCAGATTGTCATGCATGGACACCGCCTCCCGCGGCTTCGGTCAGGGTTTCAGTCGAAATTTTCTCGTGGGGTATTTCCGCGACAATCTGTCCACGGACCAGGATCAGTGCCCGGCTGGCCACTGCATTGATGTCTTCGTAGTCGGAGGTCGCGATAATGATTGCGTGGCCTTTGGCCGCCAGTTCAGCGAGAACGCGGTAGATCTCCTGGCGGGCGCCGACATCAACACCACGCGTCGGTTCTGTGAGTACGAGGATTCTCGAACCTGCCTCAAGCCAACGACCGAGAAGAACCTTCTGCTGATTGCCGCCAGACAGCTCGGTAATGGTCTGATTGCCGGAGGGATCCGCTTTCACGCGAAGTTCACGATGCCATCGGGCATAGGCGGAACTCAGCCGCTCGCCGCTCAGTATGCCGTGCCTGGCCAATCTCGACCAACTGGGTGCCGAAAGGTTTTCCGCCAATGTCATGGTGCGCAGCAGTCCTTCACTGGCGCGGTCAGCCGGCAAATGGCCGATCGAGGCGGCGATCGCCTCGGCGGGGTGCCGGAAGTGCTTTGGGCGTCCGTCGACGAAAAGCGTGCCGCTGTCGAATGGTCGCGCCCCAACCAGGGACGCTGAGAGCTCCTGAACCCCAGAGCCGACCTTGCCGTACATGCCGAGAACCTCTCCGGGTCTCAGCGTGAACGAGATATCCGAAAAAGCATCCGAGCCGAGATGAGCGACCTCAAGTACCGGGTTGGTCGCCAACGCGGGGGCGGCAAGCAAATGACGGGCATGGGCAACTGCCCGTCCCACCATCGCCTCGATCACCTGCTCCTGATTGACCTGAACGGTTGGGCGATCCAATGAAACACGGCCATCGCGCAGAACGCAGACCCGGTCTGCGAGGGCAAAGACCTCGTCGAGACGGTGGGTAATGTAAAGAACAGCCGCGCCGCGTTCGGCCAGGCGCCGGATCAACTGGAAGAGTTTGCGCGCTTCCGCGTCCGAGAGTGCTGCCGTCGCCTCGTCGAAAATGATGCATTTCGATGCGCCAATCGTCGCGCGCGCGATCTCGATGATCTGGCGCTCGCCGAGGCGAAGGTTTGCGACCTTCGCCTTCAGCGGCAGTTCAGCGCCGAGAAGGTCGAGTGCCTCTCGTGCCATCTGCAGCACCGCGCGTCGATCAATGAGCCCGCCTTTGGTTGGCCAGGCGCCGAGAACGATGTTCTCGGCAACCGTTAGAGTAGGTGCGTCTGCGATCTCCTGGGCAATCAGCCTTATGCCAGCTTGTCTTGCATCGCTGACGCTATGGAAAGATGACGCCTTGCCATCCACCGCTATCGTTCCTTCGTCTGGCCGGTGGTCTCCGGCCAGAATGCGCACGAAGGTAGACTTCCCGGCGCCATTTTCCCCAAGAAGCGCTGTTATCGTGCCGCCGGCGAGATCGAGGTCCACGCCATGCAGAACCTCGACCGGGCCGAACGATTTCCGGATGCCGCGGACGGCAAGGAAGTCCTTCGTCATTTGCAGGCGTACTCCGGGTAGACCTTGCTGACATTGTCAGGTGTGATCAGCTCGTGCGGCACCAGGATCTGGCTATTGATCTTCTCGCCCTTGATGGCTTTTACCAGGTTCGGTACGATCAGCTCTGCATAGCGCTCGGGGAAGTAGGCAGCCGTGGCTATGAAGTGCGGAGCTGTCCAGATCTGGCAATTGTCGGGATCGAAGTTCTGAACACCGAGGTAGAGGTCCTGGTTGCGACCTTGCGTGCGAGCTGCGGCAAGCGCTGCGGTGATCACATCCTCATTGATACCGACAGTGATAATCTTGCCGGCGCCCGGCAAGGCGGTCAGCGTATCGGTAAACTGTCGCTGTGCGGCGTCTGCCTGGCCCCCAGCGCCAGTGTCGATGATGCGAAGGTTCTGGACTGGCCCGCACACCGCTTCGAACGCCTTGCGGATGCCGCCCATGCGCTGGTCGTTGACGACGCCCACGGCGGTGGATTCCAGCGAGATAAACGCATCATATTGGCAATTGGAGTTCTTCGCGAAATACATGCCCAGTTCGTGGCCGACGATCTCGCCGGCATAGGAATTAGCCGCACCGACGAAAGCGGTTTCGCAAGGCTTCTGTTGGATATCGATCGCGATAACCGGAACCTTAGGACCTTCGGCGCAGATATTGGCGGCGGCGGCCGCATCTGCCTGGAAGGTGATGAGACCATCGACATTTTGCGTCTTGAATTGGCGCACACAGGCGAGCGCGGTTGCCGCATCCATCTTGGAATCGCAGGTTACAAGCTTGAAGCCGGCGGTCTCGGACGCCTTTTCCATGCCGCGCTGCAGCGCATCCGTGAAGGGAACGCCGAGGACAAGCTGCGTGAAGCCGAGGGTCAGCCCCTTGGCGCTGCCGGGAGCAATCGGTTCGAACTTGGCGACTTCGGCCGGCGGCGTCGGCGCCGGGGCGTCCAGATGAACTTCCGCCGAATTTGCCACGTGGCCGGCGAGTGCCATGGCGGCGGTGACCAGAAGCCATTGGCCTCTTAGCGCAAGCTTCCTTATATTTTTCATTGGCATTTTCGGGTCCTCCTCACCCTGTTGAACTCTATATGGCGGTCTGTACCGTATCGTCGTCTTTCGTCGTCCTCAGCAAACCTGGACCACTTCGAGATCGAGAAGCTTGCCGAGTTTTTCAATTTTTGTAGCGATATGCCCGACGCCAACGGCGCAGTGGTGCGCCGGGCCCTGCGCATTCCAGTCTTCGACGAAACGGCGCGCGCCGATATCGAACCGATAGCGGCTGTTGGTGTTGCCGATCTCCAGCACCGGCCCTGACACAGACTGCCCTTCGGCGCAAAGCAGAACGATCCGTCCGTCTCGCTCGATCACGGAAAGAAGCGTCACCGGACCATGCTTGACGGACATCTCGACGCTGACGCCTGATCCAACCTTGCCGTGATAAACCTCGAGCGGTTTGATCTTGGTCTTTCCTTGCGCAACCTTGATATGACCGGGCCCATCATGTCCCATCAGTACAACGTCTTCCAGGAGGTCCATGGCGTAGTATTCGGTAAACGATCCACCAGCACCAAAGCTGTCCATGATCTTCATCGCCTGGACGTTCTTCACCTCATACTCCCCGGCCACCGGGACACCCTTGGCCGTGAGAATTGAGCAGCCGACGATCACCGAGGTGATCACGTCCTCGTACTCATGGCCGGGCGTCGATTCATAGTAATAGGCAAGAGAGCCGAGATCCTTGTTGTCGACAAATTTCCTGAGTGCAACCGCTGTGCGGGCAGCCCGTCTCAATTCGCCAATGTCGCACTCAGGGTCGATGTCGAATGCATCCTTGATTGCTTCCAGAGATGCCTCTAGCTCGTCTTGCGTTGTCTCCCGCCTCAGGCGTGCCAACTCGTCAATCTCGACAATTTCAATATGCGTGCCGAAAGCAGCCGTGTGTGCGGTCAGGTCAGAGTATATATCAAGCATGCCATTGTAGTACCGACCCATGACGCCCAGCCTGTTATGTGCCATGACGTGAGCGACACGTGCTGCATCGATCCAGTCGGCAATCTCGCGGTCAACGATCGCGTCGCCGTGCAACATGCCGGTGATCTGATGAAAGGCCACGCCCGAGCGGCGAAAGACGTTTGCGATTTCCGGCACCGGGCAAGCGCCGCAGTAGGCCAGCCATTCGCCAGTCATCTTCGTCCGGTCGCCGAGGGCATTGAAGCTGCGGTAATCGATCGCGGCTTCGGGCTGCAGGTTGAGGATCACGACAGGAACACGTGCACGTCGGACGGCAGGCAGGACCGTGGACGACAGTGCATAGGTCGTAACGTGCAGAAAGATAATATCGACATCCGCCTCACGGAAGCGGTGGCCCGCATCCAATGCTTTTTCGGGGGTGTCAATCAGTCCGAGATTGACGACATCAATATCGGGACGGGCCAGCTTCTCAGCCATCTGGCCGACATAGCTCGAAAGTCTTTCTTCCAATCCTTCGAACTGCGGCCAGTATGTTGCCAGTCCGATCCCGAACAGGCCGACCTTTAGCTTGCGGTGCGTCATGCGCGCTCCGCCGGTAAGCGGCAAAACACAGCGCTTTGCGGTGGGCTCGCGCCGACCACGTTCGGGAATGATGACACTGTCTAATCTCCTCCACGGCCGCAGAAACTTACGGCTTGGCTATCGCCTTGGTCCGCCAGCTTTTGCCGTCGGCTCCATCCTCTTGGCGAACCGTAGCATCAGAGATAGAAGTTGACATCACGATCTTTTCTTCAAAAATGATCTGAAGCATACAAAAAATGATCATCTGGCGAGACGCGTGGCTCAGAACTATTCCCTCTATTTACCCGATAATCGGCTATGTTCTGCTTGGGGATGCACCGCGATCTCTATTGGGCATACGAAAATCATGCCTCATTCTGAGTACCCGCCGATCCGCCATCCGGACGATCATCACTTCGACTGGAAGCGAGGCCGTATCCTGCAGGCGTATCAGGTGATCCTGATCTCGGAAGGGCAGGGACTGTTTGAATTCTCACACCGTGGTCGCACCCAACTCGTGCAATCGGGGTCAATCGTTCTGCTCTTTCCTGGCGTCTGGCATCGCTTTGCTCCCGATCCAGAGCTTGGCTGGACCGAAAACTGGATCGAATGCCGCAGCACTGCCTTTGATTTTGCCCGCACGGCTGGATTGATCGACCCAGCGAGGTCTGTGTTGCCCTCGACCCCAGAATTTGCCGAGGTGTTCGAGAAGATCCACGGACTGGCGATTGAAGAAGGTCTCTCCAACCAATCACTGATCTCGACCCTCGGCCTGCAATTGTTGGCGCTGCTTTCCAGGCAGAGCGAACTCGCGTCAGCGGCGCCGGCGGACAGGCTCGTGGAGCGGGCGCGTGTGTTGTTGATGGAGCGGTGTACTCAGCGCGTTTCCGTGGAAAAGCTCGCTGAAGAACTTGGGGTAAGCTACTCGCACTTCAGGCGCGTCTTTCGTGAAAAGACGGGCATCTCGCCCAAGCAGCACCTGGTCTCGCTGCGAATCCGAAGGGCGCAGGACATCTTCGCCAATACTGATAAATCGGTAAAGGAGGTGGCGGGACTGCTTGGTTTCAGCTCCGCCTTTCATCTCTCAACGCAGTTCCAAGAGACCGTGGGGTGCAGCCCCTCAGCCTATAGGCAATATTCGGTCATCGAATTGCCCTGAGCTCGATTTCATTTGAGAAGGCGGCGCTTTTTCACACTCGTCGATCTATCAAGAGGTGTCGATAGCTCGTATCTTTCAGAGCGTCGACCATATGTGCTTACCCCTGAATGCCTTGCAATCGTCTCGTCCAATCTTCCACCGTTCCACTTTCCAGTCGTTTAGCAGCGTGAGCACGCCAGCCGGAGGCCAGGCGGCTGAGGCCTGCGATGGCTGTAAGCTCGGATCGGTCGAGCGTATTGACGTAGAACGTGCTCCAGATACGGGCAAGCGTCCATTCTGGAGAGCGGCGCTCCAAAAGCGAGAGATGGTCGCCAGGGACGACAGTCCCGGGCTCTATCACCCGATAATACCAGCCGGTACGCCCGGTTTCCTGGACTTTGCGGGCCATGTCCTTTTGCGCGAAGCGTTCGTTCAGCTTCCAGCAGGGTTGCCGGCCCTGGCTGATCTCGATGACGGCACTGCCCAGCCTGAAGACGTCACCGATGGCGGCTTCCTCCTCCGTTAGGCCCAACGTTGCGATGTTTTCGCCGAATGCTCCCGGGTTTGCGAGGATCGGCTGTTCGCCGAACTCCCCTGTCCAGAAAGCATAATGGTCAAAAGGATAATGATGGACTGTCTTTTCCGGGCCGCCATGCCTGACGGTGTCGCCCTGCATGTCGCCGACGAAGCCGGCCTCCGACAGTTGCAGCGGTACTGAAACCTCCGATTTGTCGATGCCGCTCAAAACGCCGTTCGGGCCAAGCGGTGCAACCGCACCGACCCGCAGACTGAGAACCGGCAGGTTGGTCATGTCGTTTGCCGGTGTCATATCGCCCGTTCCGTCTTGAGGCCGGCGAGCCACTCTCGAAGCAACGCGCGGGCAGCCGTCGCCAAAGGCGGGCCATATCGTGCAGCGTCGCGCCGCAAGGCTGCGATATCGATGCCGGCCGATCCGAGTTCGGCGGCATGGCCGACCAGCCAGCGCTCAAGGTACCGATCGGTTTCGGCCTCGGGATGAAACTGCAGGCCGAGCACGTTCTCGCCGATCGAAAATGCCTGCTGCTCGACCAGGGCAGAGGATGCCAGGTTGGCAGCACCCAGCGGCAGGCTATAGGTGTCGCCATGCCAATGTAGAACGTGGACGTCCTCAAGGTGCTTCAACGGGCTCGACATTCCGTCGTCGGTCAGCATGAGCTGGGAAAAGCCGATCTCCTTCAAGCCTGTCGCGAACACCTTCTCGCCGAGGGCTGCCGCAATCAGCTGAGCGCCGAGGCAGATCCCGAGCGTCGGCAGGCCGCCTTCGAGCCTTGTGCGGATGAATGTACGCTCGGCCTCTAGAAACGAATAATGATCGTCATAAACCCCGATCGGCCCGCCGAGGATGACGAGAAGATCGGGCGCAAGTGGATCGCCGGCGCAGAAATCGAGATCGCCGACGTCGCTGTATCGGATGTCATAGCCGGCGTCCGTCAAAGTATCGGCAAAGAGGCCGAGATCTTCGAAATGCACGTGCCGGAGCGCTAGAACGGTTTTTGTCATGGTCTGTTGTCCATTTCTCAGGTGGTTGTGGGAATATCGCATCGACCATCGGCGCAGCCGGCTTCGGACCGGTCATTATGCGCTGGAATGGGGGTTGCCAGCGCCATGGCGATCCGAGCGCCCACAATCATGTCCTCCTCGACGCCGAAGGCATGATGGAGAAGCGTACCGCCCCGGCCAATCAACACCGAGGAGGGAGTTCCACGCAGGCCGAAGCGTCGCATCGTGACCGGAATGTCCGAGGTGCCATCGGCCATATCGACGCCGACCGGCGATGTGATGCCGTATTCGTGGAGGAAGGCCCGCAGCGTGACGGGCGACATCGCGGCATGATGTTCGAAAACTGTATGGAGGCCGATTACTTGCAAGTCGGTGTGAGAAAACAGCTTTTCGATACGCTTGACCTGCGGCAGGGCGTCGGACACGCAACCGGGGCAAAGCAGCTGGAAGCTGTGAAGAAAGACGGGACGGTCGCGCAGGCCCGCCAGCGTCAACGGCACTGCCGTGTTGAACCATTCACTGACGGCAAGCTCCGGCACGATATGCGCTTTGGGTGTCGCCCTGCCTTCGGTTGCTGTTGCCTTGTTCGGGGCATCGGGGGTAAAACTGCCCATGTTCTTTCTCTCTATTAGCCTGGAGGGGAGAATATGCCGGTTCGTCGATGGCAGTCGACGAACCGGCGCGTGTTTCACGACATCACTTGGCGGGTTCGACCTTGCCCGGCAGGCTGAGATCACCGGACGCGACCTTGAAGACATCGCTGACGCATAGAAGCGGCGCATGCAGGTTGCCGTTGACCTTCAGACCAGCTGTCACACCGTCAAATGCCGCGCCCTTGATGTCGTTAATCAGTGAGAGCGGTATCTCGACGTCGACCTCATCGCCCGTGAATGTCGTCGGATAAGCCGGGCTGTCGATCAGAAGTGGAACGCCCGGCCAGGTCGCCGGCACTTTGGGCTTGGTGTCCTTCGGGATATCTTCCACCTTCAGCCCGGCGCCGCAGGCCTTGTCCTTGGCAAGCACGACCCAATGGGAATGCCAGACATGACGGTTCTTGGTGCCATTTGCGCCATCATCGAAATCCGGGTGGAAGGTAACGGCAAGTGCGACGATGCCTTGCTTCTTCTCGAAGCCGACATCGCTGCTATCGAGGCTGGTTGGCCAGACATACGCATAAACGCTCGAACCTTCGAACTTGCCGGTTGCATCAGGCTTGTCCTTGCCGGCCTCGCCGCGAACGCGGGTGGAAAAGACCACCTTGTCGCCCTTGGTCGTGATCTTCGTTTCGATGATATCGAGCGAGGCGTTGACCGCCTGGTTCGCTTTCGCCTTGATTGCGTGGGCGCTCGCAGTCGACTGGCATAGCAGCGCCGTTCCGGCGACGACGAGCGTGCCGGTCAAAAGTGATCTCAACATATGGATGGTTTCCTTTCTCTTTGTTGCCTGGAGGCGTTCGTTTATCCCGCTTGAAATGCGTCCCAGGTGGCAGCCCGGGACGTGGGATCGGCTTGTTCGTGTTCGCGGCAATCGACGCGGAGTTCCCGCTGGCCGAATGGCGCATCAACGAAATGACAGTGGTGGGGCTTGTCGCTCTCAGGATGGGCAAATGGGTCGAAATAGCGACAGGTGACGCACATGCGCTGCACGGGAATGGAATTCTCCTCCTGCAACTCCCGGATCATCGTGACCAGCGTCACCAGCAAAGTTTCCTGCGCCGCATCTCCAAGAGCGCCGATGGCGCTGCCGATCATGCCGCTCTCGGTGTCCTGGCTCAGAAGCGTTACCCCTTTCGTGCTCAAACGCACGCTGACCGATCGCCCGTCGGTAAGTCCTGTCCGTTTTTCGACATGCCCCTTCTTTTCGAGTGCATTGATGGAGTCCGTCGCCGTCGGCTGCGATACACCAAGATGAGCGGCAATTTCTTTCACGCCAAGCCCGTCTACTCTACCTTCGAGAAGAACCAGGATCGCAAGCTGCGTCGGGTTCAGACCGAGTATTTTAGCCCTTTCCCACTCATCAGCCCGCAAAGCGGCGGCCACCCGCGATAAGCCTTCACGGATGCGAGAATTGACGGAGTGGGCGTTCTTCGGTGTTTCCATACTTGTTAAATATAGGAATCCTATCTAATTGGCAAATGGAAACTTGTGTGATCTCGCAATCCGCAGAGATGGGCGTTCTTCAGACAAAGCGCGGGCCCGTCAACAATGCGCCCGGCGAGGCACTGACGGGCTGCAAATCAGCTGCTCATGACCGCTGCTATCATGATCGCAGCAAACGCGATCATCATGACACTGCCGAGAACCACCGTGACGACGGCATTGGCCGAGATGTATGTGCCTGCGACACCGCCAATGATGGCGGGCCACTGGCTCCGTCCCTTGCCCGAATTCATCGGATGGCCACATGAGGGGCAGGCGAAGGCCTTGTCAGAAACTTTTCCGTTGCAATCCGGGCAAGCTGTGAGGGCCATGTCAATCTCCTGTCTTGATTGCGAATTCGACGCGCCTGTTCTTCTGACGTCCCGCGGGGTTGTCGTGTCCATCGGCGGTTACGTTGTGCGCCACCGGCTGGCTTTCTCCTTTGCCCGCCACCGTCGTGCGGCCTTCGGCGACAGACAGCTTTGCCAAAGCTTCTCGAACAGATAACGCGCGTCGCTCCGACAGGCGCTGATTGTAAGTATCGCTGCCCTTGGAATCGGTGTGTCCTGTGATTGATACCGGCGCGTCCGGCATGGTCTTCAGTATGCCCGCCAACTCAGCCAGAACAACAGCGGCTTCCGGCCGAATGTCCGCCTTGTCGAAATCGAAAAGCACGTCGCTTGGAAGGTCGACGACGATGCGATCCTTTTCCTGACGCGCTCCCAGTGCCGAAAGGGTTGCTTCGGTCTTGAGCCGCGTTCCTTCGTCCATGCTCTTTAGCGAGAAAGACGATCCGCCCTGCGACAACCCGGCTGAGCTTGTGTTGTCGCGAAGTGTCAATCGCGAGGCGGGGAGGGAGATTTCGGAGAACCGGGATGGTTGATCGCCAACCCTGGGGCCGTCTGAGACGACCGTGTAGGCCTGCGCCGATGCTGGCACGATCAGGAGCGACAGCCCTATGGCGAAGACGCCTCTCACGGCGCAAGATCCAGCGGAAGCGTCACGCCAGGTGCGCTGGTGTCCTCGCCGGTTTTACCGGGGTTGAAAACGAGCGTCAGGCGTTCGGTTCCTGTTGGGATTTTTCCCGGGAATACAAGGTCGCCTTCCATCGTCTGGCCGTTGGAAATGCGCATCCATTTATTATCAGTGATCTGTCTCAGGTGAAGTTTCTGGTCGGCTCCGTCGCCCCAGGCGAGAAAGGCGTTCTCGTCGTCGTTCATGTTGATGAAGTTCGTCTGATGGCTGTCGAAGCTGGCGAGCACCCGCACTGTCGTCGCATCCTCGCCGAGCGTCACCGACTTGACTTGCACAGTTAGGCCCACCGGTGTGCTGACCTGCCCCCCATCGATCTCCACGCTTCGCCCTTCTGCCAGGGCCAGAGTGGGACTTAGAAGCGAAAGTAGAACGGCTCCAGTTTTCAGCATGCGCGAAGGCTCCCTAGGTTTTAATCACTTTCTGGTTGAATGAATCTTAGGGCGCGAACGAGAAATGTCATTGTGTTTGCGTCTTACTGCGTCGTGCGCAGCCGCGACTGTTGCCATTTGGCGACAGCCAATGGTTCGTCGTCCTGGTGTTCGTCTTGAGCCACCAGGTGCCGGCGATACGCAATGAAACCGGAAAGATAGTGCTCGACATCGTCGATCCGTGTTCGAAACGCGTGGTGACGAATGAAGAATGAGCCAGCGACCCGGTCGGGCTCTTGCATGTCCATGGCAAGTTCGGGCCAGAAGTGGCCGTTGAGAAGATGATACGCGCGCCGCGTGAGCGCTTTATCGAACGCACCGAGATCCACGCATGCGAGAAGATGTCCGTGTTTCGGGTCCCTTTCCAAGCGGGCGAAGACCTCACGGGTCGCCATCATCAGTTCGAGCAGTGTAGGAAAGGTGGTGAGGCGCCGCGAAACGAAATCCAGGTGGTCAGCAATATTGTCGATTGCGAAGCGGTAGTAGCGCTCCTCGGGGCAGTGATGCGTGAGGTCCCTGGCGCAGTAGGCCAGCCAGTGATCATGGTGTCGGGCGTGGCCGGCGTCGATGAACGTATCGAAGGCCGCGCGCGCTGCCGTTAACAAACTCGTGTCCGCCGTCAGATCGTATAGACGCAGAAGTGCCAAAACCGCTTCGCCATCGTAATAGACGATGCGAAAGGCCTGCTTGGTGCACAGGCTCGGATAATGCAAAACGTGGCGGAAGCCGCCACTTTCCCGGTCTTGCATGAAACACAGGCCTGCCGCCAGACGATGCATCAGCGCAAGATGGCCGCGATCGCCGCTCACTCTTGCGTGCTCGACAAGTGCGATGATCGCGGCTGCGTTGCCGCCGAGCTTGATCTCGCCATCGGCTTCCACAAGGAATGCAGCCTTCGTTCCGTCGGGCAGCATCACATCCCGGATCAGCGTGGAGACCATGAAGTAGAGGGATCGCTTGATCGCCTCCGCCAGGATCGTGCTGTCGGTGACCGCAAGCGCTTCGACCATGGCATAGGTCGTGCTGGCGTGCCTGAGTGCATTGTAGTTTTCGATACGGCGGCCGAAGGCGGCGTGAAAGCCGTAGTGGAAGCGTCCCGCCCGGTCGACTTGCCGCGCCAGATAGTCGGCTCCGTCGTCAATGAGCGATGTCACCATTGGAACCGTGAGGCGCTCCACGACCCGCCGGCCAGCATTGCGGCCGGTCGGGTAGAGATCGTGGATCAGATCGCCGTCAAAGAACACACCTTTCGATGTGAAAATGTGGACGGGCGTCGCATCGTCGAGACGGGGAGACGGGCGGTCGGGAAAGCGGCGACGCGCATAGGTGCTGAAGTTGGGTTCGTTGATGCCTGCCATGGCTTCGCCAGCGCCGCGGTCGAGCATGGCATTGGCGTTCAGCTCCTGTTCGATGAACGCCCGCTCGAACCTTTCGTCCAGGCTCAGACCGAAGCGAAAGTAATTGCGCTTGGTTTGAGCCAGGATCGTGCCCAGCGCTGCAAGTGACGAGGGCGCCACTGCCATCGGCCAATCGACGCGCAGCCAGAAACGATCACCAATCAGGCGTCGACGCAGATCCATCACCCTGTCAACGCCGATGTTCCAGGCGGCATCGAAGTCTGCGTCGCTTACCGTTGTCACCACCGCCCGCTCGCTTCCGTCGGTGAACGAGAAGAACAACACGACCGTGGGATAGGGATGGGGCAATTCCTGCCGGTTTGCGCGGACGTGCTCGCGCAAACCCGCCAGATCGCCTGCCGCTATCGCTTTCGAGCTCATGCGTCAGCGTTCCCGCATGGCTTCGCGCGCTTTGTTGAACGGCTTGATCAGGTAGTCGAGTACGCTCTTCTCACCCGTATGGATATCGACGGTGGCGATCATTCCAGGCGAGATCGGAAACTCCTTGCCGGCGCCGTTTCTCAGTGCGTCTTTGTCCGTCTTCACGAAGACCCGGTAATAATAGATCTTGGGATCGACCTCATCCTGGATCGTGTCGGGCGAGATCGTTACCACCTTGCCGTCCAAGCCACCATAAATGGCGTAGTCATATGCGGTGATCTTCACTGTCGCGCGCTGATCGGGGTGGACGAAGGCGATGTCGCGCGGCGACATGCGCGCTTCGATCATCAATTGGTCGCCGAGCGGTATGATGTCCATCAGCTTGCCGTTTGGCGGCACGACACCACCGATCGTGGACACCTCGACATTTTTGACGATGCCGCGAACGGGCGAGCGCAGGGTCAGCCGCGAGAGGCTGTCGGTGCGTCCCTTGATGACCGATCGAAGCGATGCGACATCGGCGTTCGCCTTGGAAAGCTGTTCGCGCGCCTCGACGATGTACTGCGTCTCGACCTCGACCTTCTTGAGTTCGAGTTCGGCTTGTTCGCGCTTCAACCGGATAATCTCAACGCTGCTGGCAGCTCCCATCTTGGTGAGCCCTTCGTTCACACTGAGCTCCTGATGGATCAGTCCCAGGGCTTCGTTGATCCACCGCAACGTTTCCTTCAGATTTCCCTGGCGAGCCTCGTAGAGCTTGGTCTCTGTGGCGGTTAGGTCGGGATAATCGTTGAGCTCCTTCGGAAAGCTGAGAGGTGCCTGGTTCACCTCGGCCGTCAACCGCGCCGCACTCGCCAAGGCGGCGCGGTACTTGGCCGTCGATTCACCCACGGCAGACTCGGTGATCGTCGGGTCGAGCTGCGCCAGCAGCTGCCCTGCCTCGACGATCTGGTTTTCCTGCACCATTAGCGTTGAGACGATCCCGCCTTCCAGCGATTGGATCACCTGCTCGCGGCGGATCGGAACCACCTTGCCGTCCCCGGTCGAGACTTCGTCGAGAACAGAGTAGTTCGCCCAGACAACCCCGATGACGAGGATGAGCGCGAGCAGCTTGACGACCCTGATGGCGCCCGAAAGGCGCATCGCGTCGTCGCCGCCGAAGTGCCAGCTATCGTCGATGGCGCGAGAGAAGGATGTGCTCATGGCGTGCCGCTCCCGTGCGACGGGTGTTGTTCGAAAGCCTGTTCGAGCCTTTGGCGCTGGCCGAGCGCGCTTTCCGGCGGATACGTCGCTGGTTCTCCCCTTAACAACCGGAGCGCCTCTTCTTTCGGCGCGTCTACGACGACGCGGCCCTTGTCGAGCGCCACGATACGGTCGATCAAGTCGAGGACGCGCATCCGGTGTGTGGCAATCACCACTGTCTTACCGCGGCACCAGACCGCGAAGCGACGTATGAAAAGGCGTTCCGTCGTCTCGTCCATCGAGGCCGTCGGCTCGTCCAGCAGGACCACTGATGGGTTGCGGATCAGCAGGCGTGACAAAAGCAGCGCCTGTTGTTGGCCGCCCGACAGTCCGCGCCCGCCTTCGTCGATCAAATGATCCAAGCCCTTCGGCATCGTGCGGATGAAATCGTCGGCGCCCGTCATCTGCAACGCTTCGAGAACGGCCTGCTGCGACGCGCTTTGTGCGCCCAGAAGAACATTTTCGCGGATTGTGCCGTGAAACAGCCGCGAATTCTGGGTCAGTAGGCCGACTTCGCGCCTGAGGTCATTGGGGTCTATCTGTTCCATCGCCAGGCTGTCGATCAGCACCTCGCCCGATGCCGGCTCGATCTGGCCGGAAAGTGCCTGGAGCAGCGTCGATTTGCCAGCGCCGTTCTTGCCGAGGAGGGCGACAGTTTCTCCCGCGTCGATCTTGAGCTCCGTCAGTGACAAAGCGGGTTTGCCAGAGGGCTGTCCGTAGTAATACTGCGTATTGCGGAACTGGTATTGGCCAAGCAGCGAGCCGACCGATAAACGGGTCTCGGCCGGCGGGTGGTCGACAGGCATTTTCATGATCATGTTGAGGCTGTGAAGCCCGATCTTGGCATGCTGGAAGCGGCTGAGAACCTGGGTCAGTTGCGCCATCGGCGCCATCATCCGCGAACCGAGGATGGAGCATGCAACAAGCGAACCGGTGCTCATGTCTCCCTTCATTACGATCGGCGCGCCGCAAAAGACGATGACGGCGAAAACGCCCGTCTGGACGCTGTGGCCCCAGCCGGTGAGGATGCTGGTGATGTAGCGCAGGCGGACCTGCGCATCGGCACTGGCATTGTTGAAGCTGTTCCATTTCTCCTGGAAAACGCCTTCTGCCTGCAGGGCCTTGATATCCTCGATACCCTGGACGGCTTCGACTAGCATGGCATTGCGCAGGGAAGCCTCGCGCATGGCCTGGCCGGCGCATTGTTTCAGCTTGCGTTGAGCAAGCAGCCCGGGCGCGATCATCAAGATGAGAGCAACCGCCGGAATAGCCGCGAGCCAGCCGCCGATCAGCGCCATCAGAGCCAGAAACACGAAAAAAAACGGCAGGTCGGCAATCGCGGCGACCGTCGTCGATGTGAAGAGGTCACGCACCTGCTCAAGGTCGCGTAGCTGCGCGATGAACGTACCCGTCGCCTTGGGCCGGTTCTGATTGCGCACCCGCAGCGCGTGCCCGAAGACCACGTCCGAAATCTTGATATCCGCGCGCTTACCGAGAATGTCGATGATGAGCGTCCTGATTTTGCGCATGATGAAATCGAATACGATCGCCAGCATGACACCGATGAAGAGGACGATCAGCGTACTCATGGAGTTGGCCGGCACGACGCGGTCATAGACCTGCATCGAGAACAGGACGCCGGTCACCGACATCGCGTTGGCAACGAGGGATGCGAGCAGCACGTAGCCGTAGGGGCGCAGGTCGTCCAGGGCGAGCTTTCGAAACCAGCCATGCGTGTCCGGCGCGATATAGGCATCGACACGCTCGTCCGTGCGGGTGCGCGTATCGCGGGCGACCAGCAGATGCGCAATGCCGTCCTTGAGATGCGTGAGCGGAATCCATGTCCACTGGCCGTTATCCTCCGCGAAGGTGATCTTCGCCTCACCGTCGCCAAGCTCGGTGATCAGGCCGACCGAGCCGTCGGTGAGCTCGAGAAGCATCGGCAGCCGCCGGCCGGTGATGCCGCTCTCAACAGGCTCCACCGGCTTGACGTCGAGGCCGAAGCGGCGCGCCAGCTTTTCGATCCGACGCAATCCGGCCGTCGGCTCCTGCATGATGGGCAGATAGCTGTTGGCCGATCGTGAGTGGGCAATACCGTAGTGGCTGGCGAGCAGCCCCGTTACCTCGATCCAGCGCAGAGCACGCACGTCGTTCGGTGCCGCAGTAGGGTCCGTTCGCGCCGACTGTGGTCCGACGGGATGGCTGTGTTCACCGGTGGCCTGAGGGGTGCCGCGCTCGGTCGCTCTGTTGTTTGTCACGTCCATCGCAGATCTCCCGAGCCTTCTACACGACCGGCAACTTGTGTGATGCCAAGTCGTCGTCAGGCTTGATCGGGTCGAACGGGTCGATCGGCGCCGACACTGCGGGTTCGGCCGTAATCACCGGCGCTGGCGTGTCGGAGACAGCTGGAGCAAGCGCCGCAGCGGCATTGGCGACGCCGGCATCGTGCGACAGACTGGCGAGGCCCGACAGATCTATCTCCTGTCCGCCCTGATCGGGGATGAGAGCGGCGCTGCCGTCCGCGACCGGGTGTGCCATCGCATCGTCGGCGGCATGCGTCGTGCTCACAGTGTCGTGCGTGGTGTCGGCTCTTTGTTCAGCCGCCGTATGCGTGCTGTCGTGGCTTGCGTCCAATGCGTCGCCATCTGCCACGGCAAGGCTGATGACCCCGGCCGTTGCTGCCGTGGCGGTGGACGTATCGTGCACCCCAACGCCTATGCTCAGATCAGCGTTGAGCGCATTCCCCGTGTCGGGATCGAACACCGTAACGGTGAAATGGTCGGTGCCGCCCGACGCCACGCCAGCATCGGGGGTGTAGGTGTAACTTCCGTCGGCGTTGATCACCAGCGTGCCGAAGCTTCCAGCCACGCTGACGCTGCCATTGACGATCGCATGCGCATGTCCGCCAAAAGCGACAGAGCCGATCTGCAAATCGTCGACGCCTGATCCGGACGCTGCGCTGTCGATGAAGTTGCCGGTGGCCTTTTCTCCGACAGCAAGCGTTACGTGCTCGGTCAGGTCAGTGGCCACGACGGAAATGTCGCGGGTCAGCGCGACGCCGATATTGACCCCGGCGTCGGGCACCAGCGTTGCACGATAGGTGCCTGCAGGAATGTCATGCAACGCAATCGTCCCATGCGTGCCGCCCAGCCCGAGAAGATCAAGAGCGAGAATGCCGTTCTGGACCTGGTTGCCGAGATCCCCGGGGCGAATCCAGGCGCCACCTTGGAAACGCTCGATGATGACCGTGTAGCTGCTGAGCACGCCAATCTGCAAAAGTCCGGCGATGCCGAGGTCGATGGAAACGTTATTGGTGTTCTGGCTGAGATCGAAGTTGACGACCGGCTGGTTTGCTGAGCCGAGGTTGACGCTCGCCAGCGTGCCGATGTTCAGGCCCAGCAGGTCGAACTGCGTGTCGTGCGCGGTCGATGGTTGCGCCTCGGGCACCTCTGTGACCGTGCGGTCGAGAAACGCCGTGTTGCTGGCGTTGGAGAGACTGAAATCCAGACCAGGAGCGAGGATATCAGTGGGAAGCGAGATGTTTCCGGATGCGTCATGCAGCGTGACCTCCAATTGCCCGCCATTGACCTGTGCCGGCGACAGCCCGATGCTGAATGCCCCATCGACACCCACCAGACCAGTGCCGACAATGGTTCCATTGGCATTCACGATGTTGACGGTCGATCCGGCCTCGCCGTGACCCGTCACCTCGGTTCCCGAGGCGTTGACGGCAAGGCTGGTGGGGGCGTCGGGCGGCAGCAAATCCGTGGTTCCGATCGAGCCGGGATCGGAGGCGTTGCCGGCGACGTCCTTGAGGACGACCGTCAGCGCTCCGCCATCGGCCTGTGCCGGCGAAAGCGTGGCGCTGAAGGCGCCGCTGGCGTCCACAAGGGCTGTTCCGACCGCAACGCCGAGCGCGTTGAAGATCGTCGCCGTCGCACCGACTTCGCCATGACCCGACAGGGTCGAGCCGCCGCTGCCAAGCACAAGATCAGTTGGAGCAGTTGGCGCCACGAAATCAGGCGTACCCGTGGCTCCCGGCGCCGAGGTGTTTCCGCTGGCATCCCGCTGCACGACTTCGAGTGGTGCCCCGGTAACCTGGGCGGGAGAGAGGCCGATCGTGAACGCCCCGTTCGATGCGACCACGCCGGTTCCGACCACCACACCGGCAGCATTCGTCACTGTCACGGTGGCGCCGGCCTCGCCGGTGCCTGAAAGCGAGGTTCCCGTCGCATTGACGCCAAGCCCGGCTGGCGCGTCGGGGGCGGTCAGGTCCGTGGTCGCAGCCGTTGCCGGCGTCGATGCATTCCCTGCGGCGTCGGCCAGCACCACGGAAAGATTTTCGCCGGTGGCCTGGGACGGCGACAATGGCACGGTAAAGACACCGTTTGTGCCGACCGTTGCGGTGCCGACTTCATCGCCGGCCGCATTCTTGACTGTTACCGTCGCACCCGCTTCGCCGCGGCCTGTCAGCACCGTTCCCGCGCTGTTGACGGCAAGGTTGCTGGCTGCGTCGGGCGCGGTCAGGTCCGGCGTCCCAATCGTTCCGGGTTGCGATGTTCCGCCACCGTCGGTCAAGGTGACCCGTAGATCGCCGCCATCGACCTGTGGTGGATTGAGGGCTATCTCGAAGGTGCCGTTGGTCGCTACCGTTCCTGTCGCGATCACAGTGCCGTCGGCTCGCGAAACGGTAACGGTAGTGCCGGCCAGGCCGCTACCTGTCAGCTCCGTTCCAGTGTCGTTCACGTCAAGGTTATCGGGCGCTGCGGGAGCGCCCGGGTCGGGAGCAAGCACGGTGGCGGCGGTCGAAATGTTGCCGGCGACGTCCGCCTGGATCACGGTCAGCGTTTGTCCGTCGAGTTGTTCCTGCGAAAGAGGAACGCTGAAGGTGCCGTTGGCGCCGACGGTTGCCGTCCCGAGGATAGTGCCGGTCGGCCCAGTGACGGTCACTTTCGCGCCGGCCTCGCCGAGACCCGTCAATTGCAGGCCATTGCCGCTTACCATCAACGCCGTCACTGCATCCGGTGCCTGGATATCCGTCAACGGTAGGGTTGCGGCCTGAGAGGCATTGCCGGCCGCATCCTGCAGGGTGATTTCCAGGCTGCCACCTTGCGTCTGCGGTGGATCGAGGGTGATCGTGAAGGTGCCGTTGGTCCCAACGAGCCCCGTGCCCACGGTGACGCCGTCGGCGTCCTTGACCGTCACCGTGGCGCCGGCTTCACCACTCCCGGTCAGGACCGCGCGCGTTATATCGACGGCGACATTGCTCGGCGCCAGCGGTGCGGTGAGATCGGGGGTCGCAATCGAAACAGCGTCTGAGGGGTTTCCGGCAGCGTCCTCCAGCCGCACGGAGAGATCGTCGCCGCTCGCCTGCGCCGGATTGAGCGTGATCGAGAAGGCACCGTCTGGGCCGACGCTGCCGGTCGCGACCGGCTCGCCCGCTGCATTGGTGATAACGACGGTCGCGCCGGCTTCGCCACGCCCCGTCAGCAGCGTTCCCGACACGTTAAGTGAAAGATTGGTGGGAGCATCAGGTTCGAGAAGATCGGCCGATGGCACTTGAACGGGAGCCGAGGCGTTGCCAGCGGCATCCGTCACCACAACGCCAAGATTGCTACCGTCTATCGGCGCCGGTGCGAGCGCCACGGAAAAGTGACCGTCGTCGCCGATCGTCGCCGTTCCAATGGGATCGCCGTTTGCCGCTGTCACGGTTACCTTGGCGCCCGGTTCGCCCTGACCGCTCAAGGTCTTTCCGTCGTCGGCAACCACAAGCGTCGTCGGTTGGCCCGGTGCGGTGAGGTCGGGGGTGGAAACGGTGGCAGTGGCCGATTGGTTGCCCGCAGGATCCGTGAGCGTGACGGTCAACGCGCTGCCATCGGCCTGAGCGGGAGAGAGCCCGACGGTCAGAAGTCCGCCCGGAGAGACCGTCGCTGTGCCCACCACCGTTCCTGCGGCATTGGTCACGGTCGCCGTGGCCCCGGCCTCGCCATGTCCAGTAAGAACAGTTCCAGCACCGTTGACGTTAAGATCGGATACGGCGGCTGGAGCAGAACTATCCGTCGTGCCGATCGCCTGCGATGCGGATGTGTTGCCGGCCGTGTCCTGAAGGACCACGCTCAAAGGGCGCCCGTCCGCCTGCCCGGGATTGAGCGTGACGCTGAATGTTCCATCGGCCCCGACCAGACCGGTTCCGACCAATACGCCGTCGGCGGTCGTGACCTTTGCCGTGGTCCCAGCTTCGCCGTGCCCTGTGAGAAGTGTGCCTGTCGCGTTGACGTTAAGATCGGATGGGGCAGGGGGAGCCAAATGATCCGGGGTCGTCACTATGGCGGGAGGCGAATTGTGACCAGCCGCGTCGGTCAGCGTGACCTGCAGCGCACCGCCATTGGCTTGCGCCGGTGCCAGCGAAACGACGAAGGTGCCGTTCGGCAGAACCGTTCCCGTTGCGACTGCATCGCCGGCGGCGTTCTTGACGGTTACCGTTGCTCCCGGTTCACCCCGGCCGACAAGAAGCGTTCCGGCATCGTTGACATCAAGATTGGTCGCCGCAGCCGGATCAATAAGATCGGGCGAGGCGATGATGCCGGGCTGTGATGTGCCATTGAGGTTTGACAGCACAACGTGCAGATCGCCGCCATCGGTTTGCGGCGGTGCCAGCGTTATCGAAAACGTACCGGCCTCAGAGACCTGGCCTGTTCCGACAACGACCCCGGCGGCATTGGTGACCTTGACGGTAGTGCCGCTCGTACCTTCGCCGGTGAGGATCGTGCCGAGCGCGCTGACGACAAGATCGGTGGGTGCTGGAGGAGCGTCGGGATCCGGAGCAAGGACAGAGCCGGGCAGCGAATGATTTCCGGCAGCATCCGTCAACACGACGGTTAGCGGGACGCCGTCGGTTTGGGCGGGATCGATTACAACGGTGAATGTGCCATTCGGGTTGACGGTGTCCGATCCGAGCGTGACGCCCGCGGCATTGGTAACGGTAACGGTAGTACCCGGCTCGCCACGGCCCGATACCGTCGTTCCGGCATCGTTGACAAGCAGACCAGTCGGCATGTCTGGCGCTTGATGATCAATCAGGTTGAGGGTAGCTAGAACCGACTTGTTGCCCGCCGCGTCCGTCAGTACGACGCCGATCGCGCCGCCCTGTGTCGGGGCCGGGGACAAGGTGACGCTAAAGCTGCCATCATTGGCAACTGTTCCACGTCCAATCGTAACGCCATTGGCATCCGTGATAGTAACCGATGTTCCGGCCTCACCATGGCCGGTCAGCACCGCGCCGCCCTGTGCGGTGGCAAGCCCGGTCGCTTGATCCGGAGCGATCAGATCCGGCGTGCCGACGGTTGCCGCGGTCGACGTATTGCCGGCGCTGTCGGTGAGCGTGACGGTCAGCGCGCCGCCGTCTGCTTGCGCAGGGCCAAGGGTGATTGAAAAGACGCCGTTGGCACCGACTGTTCCCGTCCCAACGACCTGGCCAGCTGCATTGGTGATTGATACGGCCGCGCCGGCTTCTCCAAGCCCGGTGAGCGCTGTACCCGTTCCATTGACATTGAGATTGGTAGCGGCGGACGGCGGATCCGTGTCGCCGTCGGAATCAGAGTCAGAATCGGCATCGGCGTCCGCATCAGCGTCGGAGTCCGCGTCTGAATCACTGTCATCGCCCGAAGAGCTACCGCCGCCGCCTCCGGCGGCCATCGCAAGGCCGCCCGCTGCAAGCGCTAGCGGCAGCGCTATCCCGAGTACGGATCCGGCGCCGGTACCAGCTCCGGCGCCAACCAACTGGTCGACCGCGCCCGCGGGTTCGAAGGCAATGTCGCCGGCTGCATCGGTAACGTCGCCGATCCACACCTTGCCGGAAGGATCTTGAAGCAGCAGCTCGCTCTGCTCGCCGCCCTGGCTGTTATAGAACCCGTGGATATCAATGGCGTGGCCATCTTTGAGATGGATAATGAGGTCGTTGCCAGAGCGGGTGGTCGAGACGATGTCGCTGGGCGACAGGGAAAGCTTCACCGTGCTTGGTCTTTCGAGGACGATTTTGTCCTCAGCCATCGTTGTCGTCTTGCCACTTACCTTGTCCGAAACACTTGCGACCATCGACAGGCTCCTCATCAGTACGGTATCGCATCAGCAGGCAATCATTCGCGGTCACGCCCGCTTGCGCGGTCGCGTTCAACATGTTGCCCTCGTGTTGTGTGTGCCGCCTCCCAGAAACGACGGGAGGCTCCGGGTCATTGCCCGGAAAGCGTCCGCGTACTTTAGAACCTGTCACAATATGCGGCAGGTTCAACCGCAAGAATGGACGCGATGTCACTTACAATTTAGAGATTATGAAATAGCTCGTTAGGCTTATGGGCAAGCGTTCCGCAACGGGACAGCCGAAAACGGATGCTCGCCGTCATTCTCATGGCTCTTGGCAGCGAGCTGCCCGTTTGCGGAACAGCACCGTGGGGCTGATATTCAAGCTGGACCGGGTGCTTTGGATTTGCCGCCGATATTGTCGACACGGCTCGTGGAGCCGGATGTTAGCCCAAAGAGATCACGCAGCCGACCGGCGGCGTAGGCGCACTCGATATTCAGCTTATAGAGATCGAAACGCGTATTGATCGCATCGAAGCGTGCTGCATGGAGTTCCTGATCGGCATTAAGGACATCGAGCAGCGTACGTGTTCCAAGATCCAGGAACTGCTTCTGATAGAGATCGCGCGTCTCTCGCATCATCGGCTGCCGTGATTCCAGCGATCTCAACAGCGCAGTCAGGCTCAGCACCTGTGCGCTGGACTGGTTCCAGCTCGTCTGGGCATCGAGCGTTGCCGCGGCAAGTGCGGCTTCCGATGACTGCGCGGCGTATTTCGCGGCATTCTGTCGAGCCTTGAAGGCGCCGCCATTATAGAGATCGCCCTTTATCTTGAGGCCGACAATGTAGTCGGGATCCTCCTTGCTGTCCCACATGTCGACCTGGCCCGTTGCCTCGACCGCAAGGGTTGGCAGCATCTCGGCGCGGGCGAGCTTGACGCGGGCGTCCGCCTCCCGCTTGCGCGACTTTGCTGCGACTACGGCGGGTACAGTATCCCATGGCGGCGGCGAACCGGCGCAGGCACGGTCCAGTTCCGCCGGCAAGGCCGATGTGAGTTCAACCGGCCGCGTCGCACCCACAAGCGCGTTGAGCGTGCTCGACCATCGCTGCTTTTGCGCGCTGATTTCGATCGCACGAGATTCAGCGGTCTGCACACGCGCCTGCGCCTGCAGCTTGTCGGATCGCGTGCTGGCACCGCGATCCGTTCTTGCTTCGACGAGCTTGGCGATCGATTGCACGTCGTCGATCTGATTGGTCGCCACACCAGAGAGGTTCTGGGCACGCAGAACCTCCATTGATGCCAGTGCGGTATCCCTGATCACGTCGTCAACGCTCGCGAGAAACTCGGCCTTTCTGACGTCTTCGACCGCGGTTTCTGCCTCTACTCGACCCGACACCTTGCCGAAGTCATATATCATTTGGCTGGCCGTGAGATTGAAGCGCGGTGCCCAAGAGCCGCGATCGTCCCGCTCAAAGCCGAAGTTCACGCCGCCGCCTACCGAGGGAAGATACCCTGATCTGGCGTCAGCAATATTCTCACCTTGTTCCTTTATCCGCCCTATTGCCTCACGAATTGCCGGGTGCCAGTCGACAGCGCGACGTACCGCCGAACCCATGTTGGAAACGGGCGCTTCCGGTTCAGTCGCTACCTTCAGTGGCGCGCCCGCAGAGTTTGTGCTTGTGGCAGTGATCGATCCTGTGTGATTGGGCTCTGTGGTCGATGGAGTAGGTTTTTGCGCGCAGGAGAGCTGCACGGCCGCAATCGCGGCGATGAGGCCAAGCGGCCAGCGGCCAAAATGCATTCCGGGGCTCCCTAGACCGGAGATAGCGACTGCAACCGGCCCACGCGACACCAACGGCTGGTAGATATCCACGCATTTGGATGATGCAACTATAGGTGATTCGTTTCTTTGCGCAAAAAGAAAGATCCCGGGAAATGACAAGCATAGGTGGCGGCCACTCGCCTGACGAAGCTTCGCAGAGGAGAACTTGCGTTCGAAGAG